>NZ_JAIXMK010000001.1:0-277872 GCF_020328095.1 Streptomyces sichuanensis | reverse complement strand
GCCGCGTCCCGCGACGAGCCGGTGGCGGCCGTCGCGGCCGGGGACTTCCACAGCCTGGCCGTCACCCGGGACGGCCGGCTGCTGGCGGCCGGCCGGGACGAGGACGGGCAGGTGTCCGGCATCCTGGCCGCGGCCCGGGGGGCGAAGGTCGTCGCCGTCTCCGCCGCCGCCCTGCAGAGCCTGGCGCTCACCGACGACGGCCGCCTGCTCGCGGCCGGCCGGGACGGCAACCACCAGGTGTCGGGCATCCTCAGGGCCGCGCAGGGCCGGCACATCGCCGCGATCGCCGCCGGGTACCTGCACAGCCTGGCCGTCACCCGGGACGGCATGCTGCTCGGCGCCGGGAAGGACGGGGACGGCCAGGTCTCGGGCATCCTGACGGCGGCCGGGAGCGCCGCCGTCACGCTGGTGGCCGCCGGCGGGTTCCACAGCCTGGCGGTGGCCGTGCCCGACGGGCCCAAGGGCCGCACGGCCCGGGTGGACTTCGCGGCCGCCCGCGGCACGGCCGTCGTGCTGCGGTTCCTGCGGCGGCAGGACGGGCTCGACACGCGCGTGGAATCCGGCGGTGCCGCCCGGGACGTCGCCATCCGCGAGGGCGTGCCCGTCCAGCTGATCGTCCAGGCGGGCGAGCAGGGCGACGGGGAGGTGCTCGCGAACGGCTCGGTGTACTTCACCTACGACGAGGCCGGCGGCGTCGTGGGCGTCGACACCCGGGCCAGCCGCTTCCCCTCGGGCCTGACCTGCACCGCGCACGGCGGCGGCCGCTTCACCTTCGCGTGGAGCGCCTGACCCGGGCTCACAGCGGCGACAGCACCCGCGACGCCCCCACCGGCAGGTCCCACAGGTCCTCGCGCGGCAGACCCGCCGCCTCCCAGGCCGCCCGCACCCGCCGCAGCGGCTCCATCGGCGGCTCGGCGGACAGCAGGAACGTCGCCCAGTGCATGGGTCCCATCACCCGGGCGCCCAGGTCCCGGCAGGCGCGTACCGCCTCCTCGGGGTCGGTGTGGACCGGCCCCAGCATCCAGCGCGGGTCGTAGGCGCCGATGGGCAGCAGCGCGACGTCGATCTGCGGGTAGCGGCGGCCGATGCGCTCGAACCAGAAGCCGTAGCCGGTGTCCCCCGCGAAGTACACGCGCCGCCCGTCCGGCGCGGTGAGCACCCAGCCGCCCCACAGCGAGCGGCAGGTGTCGGTGAGGGTGCGTTTGCTCCAGTGGTGGGCCGGGACGAAGTCGAAGCGGACGGGGCCGGCCGGGCCCGGCAGCTCCACCGCCTCCCACCAGTCGAGTTCGGTGACCCGGGTGAAGCGGCGGCGGCGCGCCCAGCCGGCCAGGCCGGCCGGGAGGAGCAGGGGCGTGTCGCGGGGCAGCCGCTTGAGGGTGGGGGCGTCGAGGTGGTCGTAGTGGTTGTGGCTGATGACGACGGCGTCGATCCTCGGCAGGTCCTCCCAGGCCACGCCGACGGGGGTCACCCGGGCGGGGGTGCCGAGGATCCGGCGGGACCAGACGGGGTCGGTCAGCACGGTCAGGCCGCCCACGCGCAGCACCCAGCTGGCGTGGCCGGCCCAGGTGACGGCGAGCGCGCCGGCGTCGACGACGGGCAGCGGGCCGGGCCGCACGGGCAGGTCGGCGAGTTCCAGAAGCGCCTCGGCGCCCGGCCGCAGCCGGCCCTCGCGGGCGAGGCGGGCCAGGGTGCGCACGCCCGGCAGCGGCGCGGTGAGGCGGTCGGCGAACGACCGGGGCCAGGTGCGGATCTCACCGAGGGGACGCGGCTCCGCGAGGGGGCGCTCGGTCTGTTCGGTCATCTGGGGCTCCATTCGTGGGGAACCGGAACCGCGGCGGTGCGGGCGGCGGGCCCGCGCGGGGCACGCTCACCGACCGACGGTAGGTCAGACGGCCGCGAGTTCACTGAACGCCGATCCAAAAGTGGACAACGCCTCCGCGACATCCGGCTCCGCCGCCGGATCGGGGGCGTCCAGGGCCGCGCGGCGCCGCTCGTCGCGGCCGCCCAGGAACGGCAGGACGGAGAAGCGGGCGCGCAGGGCGTCGGGGGCGTCGCCGAACCGGTGCCCGCCGGGCACGGGGTGTCCGAGCACGGCGCCGAGGTAGCCCTCCAGCTCGGTGGAGTCGGTGACGCGGCGCTCGGCGAGCGCCTCGCGCAGCTCGCCGAGGTCGGCGTAGAGGTGGGGCCCGGCCTGGGGCGGCCGGCACAGCACCCCGGCGGCGTCCAGCCGCTCCCGGGCCGCGGCGCCCAGGGCCCCGTACAGCCGGGCCGCCGCGGCGGCCCGGGCGCGCACCGGCTCGGGTTCGGTCAGCGCCCAGCGGGCGGCGGCGGCCAGCGGCGGCGCCAGTTCGGCCCGGACGGCCGTCAGCAGGGAGGCGGCCCGGGCCCGCAGGGCGGGCCCGGTGCCCCCGGCGGGGAACCGGGCGACGGCCAGGGGCCAGACGGCCGGGGTGAGGGGGCCGGCGAGGTCGGTGAGGACGACGACGCGGTCGGGGTACATCTCGGCGGGGCCGACGAACACGGTGGCGTGCCGGTCGTGCAGGGTGTCGCGCCAGGTCTCGTCGCTGACGACGGTCAGTTCCTCGGCCGCGGCGGCCTCGCAGACCTCGTGCAGGACCTCCGGCGGGGCGACGGTTCCGGTGGTGTCGTCGGCGACGGACAGCACGAGGAAGCGCGGCCGCCCGCCCTCGGCCCGGATGCGCCGCACCGTCTCCAGCAGCGCGAACGGATCGGGCACGCCGCCGCACTCGGCCGGCACGGCCACGTGGTAGGCGAGCCGCCCGGCGAGCCGGGCGAGCGGCGCGTACCAGGCGGCGCAGGGCCGCGTCAGCAGCACCTCGCCGCCGGCCGAGGCGAACAGGGCCAGCAGCAGCGGCTGGACGCCGGGGGCGGCGAGGACGTGCTCGGGGGCGGTGGGCAGGCCGCGGCGCGCCCAGTAGGCGCAGGCAGCGGTGCGCAGCCCCTCGCCGCCGCCGACGGGTTCGGGGCGGGAGTGCGCGGCGCCGTCCGCCAGCCGCTCGACGAGTCCGGGCAGGACGGGCAGGCCGCGCTCGGGCGCCGGGAGGGCGGCGAGTGCCGGGGAGCCCTGCTGCATCCGTGTGCACCTCCGTCCCCGCGGTCCTCCGTCCACCTTCGCAGATCAGGGGTGGCGCGGCGGTCCGACACGGGCGGGCGGGTGACGGGGCGTCCGCATCCCAAGACGGGACTCTCGCCATGCGAGATGGATGCGTACGGTGAAAGCACCTCTGCACGCAGCAGCGAAGGGAGTCTTCCCCATGCCCGAGGAACCGAACGCGGCCGGCGGTCCGCCGGTCTACATCCACGGCCACCACGAGTCCGTCCTGCGCTCGCACGGCAGGCGCAGGGCCGCCGACTCGGCCGGCTACCTCCTGCCCGAGCTGGCCCCGCACCACCGGGTCCTGGACATCGGCTGCGGCCCGGGCAGCATCACGGCCGACCTGGCCGCGCTGGTGCCGCAGGGCCGCGTCACCGCCCTGGACGCGGCGCCGGGCATCCTGGAGCGGGCCCGCGCGGCGGCGGCCGAACGCGGCGTGGACAACGTGGACTTCACCACCGGTGACGTCCGGGCGCTGGACTTCCCCGACGGCTCGTTCGACGTCGTCCACGCCCATCAAGTGCTCCAGTACCTCGACGACCCGGTGGGGGCGCTGCGCGAGATGCGGCGGGTGTGCCGGCCCGGTGGCGTCGTGGCCGTCCGCGACGTGGTCTACACGGCCATGACCTGGTACCCGCGCGTGGCCGGCCTGGACGACTGGCAGCGCCTGTACGTGCGCGTGGCCCGCGCGGGCGGCGGGGAGCCGGACGCCGGCAGCCGTCTGCTGTCCTGGGCCCTGCGGGCAGGCTTCACGGACATCACCCCCTCCGTCGGCACCTGGTGCTACGCGGACGCGGAGCAACGCGCCTGGTGGAGCGGGCTGTGGGCGGACCGGACGCTCTCCTCCCCCTACGCCGGCCTCGCGGTCGGCGGCGGGCACACGGACCGGGCGGGCCTGGAGGCGATAGCCGGGGCGTGGCGGGAGTGGGGGCGACACGAGGACGGGTGGTTCGCGGTGCTGAACGGCGAGCTGCTCTGCCGGGTCAACTAGCCTGGCCCGCATGAACATTCTGGGGACTTCGCTGAGGGTGTGCGTAGGGGATCTGGAAGCGTCGATCGCGGTCTACGAACGGCTGACGGGCCAGGAGGCGCTGCGCTTCCGGCGCGGCGGGGTGTCGGTGGCGGCGGTCGGCTGTTTCTTCCTGATGAGCGGGCCGGAGGCGGAGCTCTCCATCCTGCGGAAGATCACGGCGACGGTGGCCGTCACGGACGTGGACGAGGCCCTGGCCGACCTCCGGGCGGTGGGGGCGGACATCATCGCGGGCCCCGTCCCGACGCCGATCGGCCGCAACCTGGTGGCCCGCCACCCGGACGGGTCGGTGTTCGAGTACGTGGACCGCAAGGCGGCCTGAGGGGGCGCGGCGCCGGGCGGGCACATGCCCGTCCGGCGCCCACCGGTCACGGCCGGGGCGGGGCCTCTCCCTCGCACAGGTCGGGCACGTCGAAGCCCTCGTCGAACAGGGTCTGCGCCGCGGCGTCGTGTCCCTGCGCCTGCAGGATGCGGGTCTGCAGCAGCCGGAAGCGGCCCTGCCGCCGGGTGGCGGGGTGCAGGCCCTCCAGGACGGCGGCCGCGTCGTCCGCGCGTCCCGCCGCCAGCAGCGCGGTGATCGCCTCGCGGGCCAGCGCGGCCCTGGCCGGCCGGGAGGCGCCGCGGGCCTCCTCGACGGCGCGCGCGTACCGCTCGGCGGCCCGCTCCGGGTGACCGGTCTCCGCGTCGGCGGCGGCCAGGGCGCGCAGCGCCGGCCAGGTCATGCCCGAGCGCAGGGCGCACTCCCAGCTGCGGACGGCCTGGGAGCGGTCGCCGGCGTGCCATTGGGCGACGCCCAGGTGGTAGGCGGTGCGGGGGCCGGGCGGGGCGGTCTCCAGCAGCTCGCGCCAGCGGGGTGAGACGAGCGAGGGGCCGGGCTCCGCCCCCTCCTCGCCCAGGGATCCGGTGCGCAACAGCCCCAACCAGGGCTGCTGTTCCTCGCCCAGCGTCGTCGCGGGGAAGGGCGTACCGGGCAGGGTGAGCCCGCCGCGTTCGACTTCGAGGGCGCCCCAGCCCGAGCCGGTGGCCAGGAACTCCTTGGGCTCGTGGTCGGCGTACGGCCGCCACGCGGCGTGGGCGGCGTCGACCCCGGCCCGGGGCAGCGCGGCCTCCAGCCGCCCGGCGACCTCGGAGCACGCGGCCCGCCAATCGCTGCCGTGCACGGCGGCGGGAGCGGCGGCCAGCGGTCCGTACGCCTCCAGCCAGGCGAACTCGCCGCCGGCCTCCAGCCGTACGTGCTCCAGCTGGGTGCGGGCGAGTCCGGCCTGGATCTCGGCGTATCCGGCCGTGCCCGGCTCGGTGAGCCATTCCTGCCAGCGCCGGCCGGCCTCCCCCGTGCCCCACAGGAACAGCTTGCGGCCCCGCAGGAGGTCGGTGGAGGTCTGGACGAGTCCGTGGCCGTCCTCGTCCAGCGCGGCGATCCAGCGCCGCTCGCCGTCGGGGAGGTCGTAGAAGTAGTCGGCGTGGCCCTCGCAGCCGAGCGGGTACGTGCGGTCGGCGCCGTCCCACTCCGGCACCGGGACGCGTCGCAGGGAACGCTCGTAGCCGAAGTGCCAGGCGGCGTCGGCGGGGGCCAGGACGCGGGTGCCGGGGCCTTCGGGCACGGCGGTGTTGGACCACCAGTAGACGGGCGCGGGCCGGTCGTGGGGGTTGCGCACCCGGATGCCGGCGTACAGGAAGTCGGAGCCGTCGGGCAGCCACAGGTCGACCTGGAAGGGCAGGTCGCGCAGTCGTTCCCACTCCCACAGGCGGAGCATGTCGCCGCCGTCGGGGGCCGGCACCCGGGCGGCGTGCAGCGGTGCGACGGACAGGGTGCCGTGGCCGGTGGCGCCGGTGTTCCACTCGATGCCGCCGGAGAACCAGGCGCCGTTGAGGGCGAATCCGGCGGGCTGGAGGACGGGGTTGCTGTAGACGAGCGAGCGACCGGTCGGCTTGTGGACCAGCGAGTGCACCCGCCCGCCGAGCGTGGGAAGGACGGTGACCCGCAGCCGGTCGTTCTCCAGCACGACGGCGTCGACGTCGGCCGGCACCCGCTCGCGCCCGTAGTCGTCCCGGCGCCGCACGGGCAGCAACGAGCGCAGCGGCGCGTAGCGCATCTGCCGGGCCATGTCGCCCGGCAGGTCCGCGTGCCGGACGCCGGCGTGCACGTCGCGCGGCGCGGCCAGCGGGGGCAGGGGATTCTCGGGACCGAGCGACGCTGCGGGCAGCGTGAGGACGGCTCGGCGGATGGTCGTGGCCACGAAAGAACCTCGGCTTCTCGAACGGGCCGCCCTGCGCGGCGCCTCGATGACTCTCCCCGGCCCGCCCGCCGGGAAACCGCAGGCGGGCGGGGGTGGAGCGGGCCCCGGACGGGGCGTGGGCGTGCTGTGCGGCGCCCCTCAGGAGCGCCCCGACCGGCTGCCCGGTCCGTGGCTCATGCGGCGCCCGCCCCGGCCCACAGCGGCGCGTCCGCGCCCAGGCGCCCGGGCGGCCGCGCCCAGTCGTCCGGCGACCCCTCGAAGGAGACGGGCGGGCGCGCGTACCGGAAGCGCCCGAGCTCCCCGGTCCGTTCGGCCAGCCGCGGGGCGGCCTCGTGCGCGCCGGGGGCCGGGTCCGCGTCCCGTCCCACGTCCCGCACGAGCCAGGCCGCCGTCTGCGCGAGGGCGAGCCGCGCCAGGTGGGTGCCTCCCGCGGTCCGCTGTTCGGTGACGGCGCGCAGCACGGCGGCGGCCAGCAGGTAGCCGGTGCCGTGGTCGAGGGCCTGCGCGGGCAGCACCCCGGGCAGGCTGTCGGCCCCGGCCTCGGCAGCGGCGATGCCGCCGGCGGCCTGTACCAGGCTGTCGAAGCCGCGCCGCGCGCCCCACGGCCCGTAGGTGCCCCAGGCGCTCAGCTGCCCGATGACCAGTCCGGGCCGCCGCTCGGCCAGGGCCTGCGGCGACAGGCCGTGCCGGTCGAGCGCGCCGGGCCGGTAGCCGGTGACGACGACGTCGGCGGTGTCGAGCAGTGCGTCGAAGGCGGCCCGGTCGCCCGCCCGCCCGAGGTCGAGCGTGGTGGACCGCTTGCCGAACCCGGTGTCGTTGTGGGCGTCCTGGCTCTCCGGCGGGAACGGCGGGTCGACGCGCAGGACGTGCGCGCCGAGCAGGGCGAGTGTCCGGGTGGCGACGGGCCCGGCGATGACACGGGTCAGGTCGAGGACGCGCAGCCCCGCGGCGGGGAGCCCGGCCGGCCCGCCGGCCAGGGCCCGCACGGGCCCGGGCGCGATCCGCTCCAGGCCGAGCAGCGGCCGCTGCGCGACGGCGGCGCCCTGCGGATGGACGGCCCACTCGTGCGGGGTGCGCACGGCGACGGCGAGCCCGCCGGCGGCGTGGACGGCCTCCTCCGCCTCGGCCGCCCGGCAGGCGGCGAGCCGGGCGCCGACGCGCTCCGCGAGGACGTCGTCGTCCACGCCGTCCGGCTGCTCCGGCACTCCGAGCCCGGCGAGCAACCGGGCGCGGTGGTGGGGGTAGTTGGCGTGGGTGCGCAGCCATCCGTCCGCGGTGCGCCAGAACCGGGACAGCGGGGCGAACACGGTGGCCGCCCGTCCGTCGAGCCGCAGGTGGCGTTCGCTGACGAACGCGGTGGCGACGGCCGCGTCGTCGACGCGCACGGCCGGCAGGGTGCCCCCTCCGCGGCGGGCCGTCGCGAGTTCGGCGGCCGCCAGCGCGCAGACGGCGACGGTCGAGCGGGCCATCTCCCGTACGGGCAGCCGGGCGTGGAGCGTGCCGCCCGGACCGCGGTACTCGACGGCGGCCGTCAGCGCGGGATCACCGCCCAGCAGCGCCCAGACGTGGTCCGTGGCCTCGGTGGCTCGCTTGATCATCCTCCGAGTGTGGCACTGAGTGCCATCTGCTGGGAAGAGGGCCTGCGGCGCAGCGCCGGTCCGGCGACGAGGGCCTGCAGGATGCCGGGGGGCGCGGCGCCCAGCCCGTTGATCAACTGCTCGTCGTGGAGCAGGACCTGGACGATCTGCCGGCTGTAGCACTCGACGGATTCCTTCTGGAATCCCATGAGGGGCCAGCCCCAGACCGAAGCCAGGCAGACGCCGTTGCGGACGGTGTACGGGTCGGCGGGGTACGTGCACTCGACGATGGGCTCGACGGCGGTGCGGTTGGTGGCGCAGCCGCCCACGAGGTCGACGACGACGGTGCCGGGGCGCAGCACGGTCCGCAGGTCGTTGTCGGTGATGATGTAGGACCGGCCGCGGACCTGCGGGGGTTGTTCGACGCCGTTGATGATGAGGTCGCTGTTGCGCAGGTAGCGCTGCACCCGGGGTCGTTCCGTGGCCCGCCTGGTGAGGATGTCGACGGTGGGGACGCCGTGCCGCAGGCATTCGTCGAGGGCGCCGAAGGCGACGTTGCCGTAGCCGAGGATGGTGGTGCGCAGGCAGGCGGGGCCGTGGAGGTGCCGGTTGCGCGCGAGCGCGAGGTCGATGCCGAAGAGGGCCCCGGCCCGCCCGGTCTCGTGCAGGCACTGGATCCTCCGCTTGCCGAACGCCTTCAGGGCCTGCGCGGCCCGGTGCGCGTCGATGTGCGGGGGCGGGATGCCGGCGGCGATCTCCGCCAGTTCGTCGACGCCGACGGTCAGCAGTGCGGGATCGCGTCCGGGGGCCCCGCGGGCGGCGGCGCCGGCTCCTGCCGCGCGCCTCTGCAGCACCTGCAGGGAACGGGGCCGGCACCGGGCGGCGTACTGGACCGCCCCGAAGGCGTCCGCGGAGAATCCGACGAAGGCGACCGAGCAGGCGTCGGGCACCTGCGGCGAGGAATGCCCGTCGAGGCCGGCGAATATCTTCTCCATGGCGAGCCGGCTGCGAATGTAGGAATCCGTGAGGAGTTCGGGACTTTCCCTGATGAGTTCCATCGCTATGAGGTTCACCGCATGCGCGTCGGCGACGGCGACTCTTTTCGGTATGGACTGCGCATGGGCCATGCAGAGCAGGCTCGAACCGGGATCCATGCGTGCGAGGTCGTGGTGGGCGGGACCTTTGAGTTTGATGACGAGGTCTTTTCCCCGGTAGAGGTCTGCGCGCGCCTGGACGGCGGCGCCGGCCGCACGGTAGGAGGCGTCGGAGTATCCCATCGCCGCGCCGGCACCGCGCTCGACGGCGACGGTGCAACCGTGTCTGACCAGGGATTCCACGCCGCCCGGGGTCAGTGCGACGCGGACTTCGGAGCCGTGCGGATTCTCCGGGGATTCGTGTTCCGCCGCGAGCCCGATACGCCTGAACGGTCGGTCGTTCCTTGCCGGGTCAAAGCCTGCAGTCATATGGAGGCTCCTTCCGTGCGGCATGCACACGGCCCGGCCCGAAAGGAGACCGGCCGCTCTCATGATGGCAGGGCTCGTGGGCTCCCGCCCGCCGGGGTACGATCGTTTACCGATCTCCATCCCCCTTCGCCCCGACGGACGGGAGACGGCCGTGAATTCTCAGGTCAGGGAATCGAACCCGGCGGTTCGGGCGCTGTTGATCGACATCAACGGAACCATCTTCGACCACGGTATCGCCATCGAAGGGGCCCGGGAGGCGATCAATCTCCTGCGTGACCGCGGATATGCGCTGCGTTTCCTCACCAACACCGAGTCCAAAACGGTCGAGGCGACGCTGGAGAGCCTGTCGGCCTGTGGCCTGGAGGTCGGCCGGGAGGAATTGTTCACCCCGGTCGTGGCCGCGCGCACGTTGCTGGAGGGCTTTCCCTCGGCATGCGTCCTGCCGTTGATGTCGGAGGAGCTCCGCCGGTCCCTGGCCGCCGACCGGCCCGCACGGGAGTCCGGCCCCACGCACGTGGTCGTGGGCGACTGCCAGGAGGTGCTCGACTACCCCCTGCTCAACCGTGCGTTCCGGGCGGTGCGGGCGGGGGCGGAGCTGATCGCGTTGCAGCGCGGGGCGCTCTACCGCACCCCTCAGGGCGAGGAGTTCATCGACACCGGCGCCATCGTCGCGGCCCTGGAGTACGGCACGGGCCGCACCGCCCGGCTGCTGGGCAAGCCCTCCAGCGAGTACTTCGGGCTGGCCGCCGCGTCGACGGGCTTCGCCCCCGAGCAGACGGCGGTCGTCGGGGACGACGCCACGACGGACGGCGCGGGCGGCAACAGCATCGGGGCGACCACGATCCAGGTGCGCACCGGCAAGTACGCCGCCCAGGCCGCCGCGGGGCTGGCCAAGGGCACGGCCCATACGGTCGACTCGATCGCGGACGTGCCGGGCCTGCTGGAGGGGGCGGCGTGACCGCCCCCTCCGGCCGTGCCGGGGGACCGGCCTCGGCGGCGGCATCCGCCGAGGCCGGGGTCAGGGGGCGACGGGGTGGTCGTCGCCGGTGCGGCCGCGGTGTTCGAGCTCGCCGTCCTCCCGCCACCGGGCGAGGTCGCCCGTGCGGTACATGCGGCTGCCGGGCGGCCCGAACGGGTCCTCGGTGAAGCGCCCGGCCTCCGGCTGCGGGCAGTCCGTCGCGAGCTGGGCACCGGCGACGTACAGCTCGCCGGCCATGCCGGGCGGGCAGGGCTGCCCTGCCGCGTCGAGGACGTAGAGCCGGGTGTTCCACACCGGACGGCCGAGGAGGACGGGCGCATCGCGCGGAGCGGGTGCGCAGCGGCGGTGGGTGATGCCGACGGCTTCGGCGGGGCCGTAGAGGTGGTGCAGCGCGGTGTCCGGCAGGGCGCGGTGGAAGCGGTCCACCGTGTCGTGGGCCAGGACGTCGCCGCTGCACAGGACGCGGCGCAGCCCGGTGCGGGCGGCCGCCTGCGGCGCGTCGAGCCCGTCGAGCCCGTCGAGCCCGTCGAGGAAGAGGGCGAGCGCGGACGGTGCGAAGTGGGCCGTGGTGACGGCGTGTTCGCGGATCGCGCGTGCCGTGCTCGCCGGGTCGTGGTGGGCGCCGGGTGCGGCGAGGACGAGGGTGGCGCCCTCGCGCAGCGGCCAGAACACCTCGCACGCCGACAGGCCGGGGCCGACGCCGGCGAGCACCCGGTCCCCGGGCTCCAGCCGGTACGCGTCCTGCAGCCAGCGCAGCCGGTTGTCGGCGGCGGAGTGCGGGACGACGACGCCCTCCAGGACGTACGCGGGGTCCTGGGGGGCCAGGGCACGGCCCGGGTCGGTGGGCAGCTGCCGGGCGACGGAATCCGTCAGCCGCGGGTCGTCGAGGACGACGGCGGGCGGTGCGGTGTGCGGCAGGGCCGCCTGCGTGGCGGTGTCCGTCAGGACGCACACGGGGGCGGTGGCGTGCGGGCCGGACACGGGCTGTGCGGGGTCGAGGGGGACGTAGGCCGCGCCGGTCTTGAGCACGGCCAGCAGCGCGACGACGAGGCCGGCCGAGGGCGGCAGGGCCACGGCCGCCCGGGTGCCGGGGCGCAGGCCCAGGCCGGTCAGGTGGCGGGCGAGGCGGTTGGCCCGCGCGTTGAGCCCGCCGTACGTCAGCTGCCGTCCGTCGGCGGTGATCAGTGCGGTGGCGTGCGGGGTGCGGGCGGCCCGGGCCTCGACGGGGCCGACGAGGGTGGTCGGGGGCAGGGCGACCGCGGTGTCGTTGAACTCCTCCAGCACGCGCTCGCGCTCCTCGTCCGTGGCGAGGGGGAGCTGTGACAGGGGACGGTGGGGGTCTCCGTCGGCGAGGCGGGTGAGCAGGTCGAGGAAGCGCCGTTGGTGGCCGGCGACCTCGGCGGCGTCGTACCGGGCGGGGTTGGCGTCGAAGTCGATGCGCAGGCCGGAGCCGTCGGCGCGGTCGTAGACGTTGACGCTGAGGTCCTCGACGGGGCCCGCGGCGAGGTTGTGCGCCTCGGAGGCGGCTCCGGCGAAGGTGAGCCCGTAGTCGAAGGGCATCACGTTGACGAGGGGACCGACGAGCGGGCCGGCGGGGCCGCGACCGCCGGCCCGGGCGGCGAGGTCGCGGCGCAGGTCCGCGTGGGGGTAGCGCCGGTGGCGGCGGGCGGCGCGGACGCCGAGGTCGGCCTGGCGGGTGAGCTCGGCGAAGGTGGCCTCGGCGGGCACGGTGAAGCGCAGCGGCAGGACGTTCATGACCATGCCGGGGACCCGCAGGGCGACCGAGCCCATGCGGCCCATCATGGGCAGGCCGAGGACGACCTCCTCGCTGCGGGTGGCGCGGGCGAGGTAGAGGGCCTGCGCGGCGAGGAGGACGTCGGGCCAGGTGGCGCGGACGGAGGCGGCCACCTCGCGCAGCCGGGCGCTCGCGGCGGGGTCGAGGTGTGCGGAGTGGCGCAGGGTGGCCGGCGAGGGCGGGGCGGCGCGTCCGGCGAGGGTGGGGGCGGCGGGGCGGCCGGCGAGGTGGCGGAGCCAGTGGTCGCGGTCGCGGTCGTGGGCGGCGGAGGCGCGGTAGGCGGTGTCCTCCTCGACGAGGTCGGCGAGCCGCCCGAAGGGGCTCGGGTCCGGTTCGCGTCCGGCGGCCAGTGCGGTGTGGACGTCGGCGACGCGGCGGGCGACGAGGGAGTGGCCGTAGCCGTCGAGGACGGCGTGGTGGACGCGGTGGTACCACAGCCACCGCCGGTCGCCGACGCGCAGGAGGCCGTGGGCGAACAGCGGTCCGGCGGCCAGGTCGAAGGGGACGTCCAGGTCGGCGCGCATCCAGGCGAGGGCGGCGGCGTGCGGGTCGCCTGCGGTGCGCAGGTCGGCGGTGTGCAGGGGGAAGCCGTGGCCGGGTGTCCCGAGGTCGACGGGCAGTTGCCGGGGCCCGGAGGGGGTGTCGACGAGGCGTACGCGCAGGGCGTCGGCCTCGGCGACGGTGCGGTACAGGGCTTCGGCGAAGAGGTCCGGGTCCAGGTCGCCGCGGATGTCCAGGTACTCGGCGGTGGTGAGGGCGGGGCAGGCCGTGTCGAGGGTCTGGGCGTCCCACATGGCCGACTGAGCGGCCGTCAGCGGCAGCCCCGCCGGCAGCGGGTGCCGGGAGGGGGCGTCGCCGACGGGCCGGTTCAGTGCCGTGAGGGTCATGCCCGGGCCCCCAGCAGGGGTGCCCACTGCTCGATGGCCGGCTTCTCGGCCAGGTCGACGAAGGTGACCTCGGTGCCGTGCTCGCGGCGCCAGCGCTCGACGAGGGTCATGATGCGGACGGAGTCGAGGCCGTAGTCCACGAGGTTCTCGTCGTCGGGGATGTCGGCGGGGGCCTCGCCCAGGACGTCGGCGACGTCGGCGCGGATCTGTTCGAGCGTGAGGGCCACGGTGCTCACTTCCCTTCGAGGACGCGGTCGGTGGTGGTGACGAAGGCGCACGTGGCGGCCGCCCAGCGCAGCGCCGTCGCGTGGTCCTCGGCGGAGAAGTCGGCGACGGCGTCGGCGACGAGGAAGGGGCGGATGTCGCGCATCCAGGCGTCGCAAGCGGTCATCATGACGCCGATGTGGGCGTACACGCCGACGATGATCAGCTGGTCGCGGCCCTGTGCCGCCATGCGTTCGGCGAGGTCGGTGCGGACGAACGCGCTGTACTTCCACTTCGTGAGGACCCGGTCGTCCCCGCTCGGTGCGACCTCCTCGGCGATGGCCTCGGCGTGCGGGTCGGCGGGCAGACCGGGGCCCCAGAAGTCCTGCTGGAGGCCGCGTTCGGCGGCGCTCTGGCCGCCGGGCTGGGCGGAGTGGACGACGGGGATGCCGAGCCGGGCGCAGTCCTTCTGCAGCCGGGCGACGTTGGCCAGCAGCTCGGTGACGGGCGAGGCGTCCGGCGCGAAGGCGCCGAGGAAGTAGTTCTGCAGGTCGTGGACGAGCAGGACCGCGCGGTCCGGGTCGACGGTCCAGTCCACCTTGTTGGCGGGCAGGGCGGCCTCGGTGGGCATGGGGTAGGGGGCGATGGCAGGGAGCGCCATGGTGGTGTGGGGCCTTTCTCAGGGCTGGGTGGCGGCGGCGGTGCCGCGGAGGCGGGCGGCGATGGCCGCGCGGAGGTCCTTCTTGGAGACCTTGCCGATGCCGGTCTGCGGGAACGCGTCGACGAACTCGACACGGTCGGGCACCTTGAAGGCGGCCAGGCCGCGCTCGCGCACGAACTTCTTGATCGCAACGGATCCGACCGGCCCGGCTTCCTCGCGCAGCACGACGTAGGCGCAGGTGCGCTCGCCCAGGTAGTCGTCGGGCATGGAGACGACGGCGACGTCGTGGACGGAGGGGTGGGCGAGGATGTGGTTCTCGATCTCCTCGGCGGCGACCTTCTCGCCGCCGCGGTTGATCTGGTCCTTGGCGCGGCCCTCGACGACGATGTGGCCGGTGGCGGTGAGCCGTACGACGTCGCCGGTGCGGTAGAAGCCGTCGGCGGTGAAGGACGCGGCGTTGTGCCCGGGGGCCCGCCAGTAGCCGCGGATGGTGTAGGGGCCGCGGGTGAGGAGGTGGCCGGTGGCCCCGGGCGGCAGGTCCTGGTCCGCGTCGTCGACGACGCGGATCTCGTCGTCGGGTGAGATGGGCCGGCCCTGGGTGGTGACGATGGTCTCCTCGGGGTCGTCGAGCCGGGTGTAGTTGACCAGGCCCTCCGCCATGCCGAAGACCTGCTGCAGGGTGCAGCCGAGTGCCGGCCGCACCCGCCGGGCGGCCTCCTCGCTGAACTTCGCGCCGCCGACGAGGAGGACGTCGAGGCTGGACAGGTCGTGCTCGCCGGCCGCCGCGGCCTCGGTCCACACCAGGGCGAGCGGCGGTACGAGGCCGGTGATGGTGACGCCCTCGCGCTCGATGAGCGGGAAGGCGACGTCCGGGCTGGGGCGCGGCGCGAGGACGACGCGGGCGCCGGCGTAGAGGGCGCCGAGCGTGCCGGGCGAGCTGAGCGGGAAGTTGTGGGCGGCGGGCAGGGCGCAGAGGTAGACGCTGTGCTCGTCGACGCCGCAGATCTCGTTGGAGCCCCACAGCGAGTAGAGGTAGTCGTCGTGGGTGCGCGGGATGAGCTTGGGCACGCCGGTGGAACCGCCGGAGAGCTGGAGGAAGGCCAGCTCGTGGGGGGCGGGCGCGTCCTCGATGACGACGGGGTCGGCGGGGACGTCGGCGAGGGCGGTGTGCCCGCCCGGCTCGCCGGCGACGAAGACGTGCCGGAGGGTGGGCACGCCGGCGCGGATCCGGCCGGCCAGCTGCCGGTAGTCGTAGCCCTCGGCGACGTCGGCGATGACGTAGGCGGCGGCCTCGGTGAAGGCGCAGAAGTGGCGGATCTCGGTGTCGCGGTGCGCGGGCAGCGCGAAGACGGGGAGGGCGCCGATGCGGAAGAGAGCGAAGATCACCTCGAAGAACTCGGCGACGTTCGGCAGCTGGACGACGACGCGGTCGCCCTTGCCGATGCCGCGTGCGAGGAAGCCGGCGGCCATGCGGTCGGCGCGCACGTCGAGTTCGCCGTAGGTCCAGCGGCGGGCCTGCTCGCCGTGTGCCGTCCCGGTGGGGTCGACGACGGCCACCCGGTCGGGGTGCCGCCCGGCCCGCTCGCGCAGCATCTGCCCGAACGTCTCGCCGCGCCAGTACCCGGCCGCCCGGTAGCGCTCGGCGAACTCCGCCGGGTAGCCCGGCGCGTCGTTGGCCGACCGGGTCACTGGTCCACCCCTACGGCCTGCAGGAACGTCTGGAACTTGGCGCCGGTCTCGGCGGTCTCCGCCTCCGGCGAGGACTGCTCGACGACGCCCGCGCCGGCGAACAGCCGCAGCGTGCGCCCCTCGGCCTCGGCGCAGCGGAGGGTGACGACCCATTCGCCGTCGCCGCTCGCGTCGCTCCAGCCGACCATGCCGGTGTAGGCGCCCCGGTCGAAGGGTTCGAGCTCGTCGATGACGTCGCGGGCGGTGGCGGTGGGCGTGCCGCACACGGCCGGGGTGGGGTGCAGGGCGCAGGCCAGTTCGAGCGCGGAGACGGCGGGGTCGGCCGGTTCGCCGACGACGGTCGTGGACAGGTGCCACATGGTGGCGGTCCGTACGAGCGTGGGGCGGACGGGCACGTCGAGGGTGCGGCAGTAGGGGGCGAGGGCCTCGCGGACGGCGTCCACGACGACGGCGTGTTCGTGGAGGTCCTTCGCGGATTCCAGCAGCGCGGCGGCGCGGCGCACGTCCTCGGCGAGGTCGGCGCTGCGGGGGGTGGAGCCGGCGAGGGGGTTGGCGACGATCCTGCCGCCGCGCCGGGAGACGAGGAGCTCGGGGCTGGCGCCGAGCAGGGTGCGGCCGGGGCCGGAGGGCACGGCGAAGGTGTAGCCGGTGGGGTCGCGGCGGGCCAGGCGCTGCAGCAGGGTGGGCAGGTCGAGGTCGCGGGAGGAGCGGAGCTCCAGGGTGCGGGCGAGGACGACCTTGCTGAACTCGCCGCTCCGCATGCGGCGTACGGCCTCGGCGACGGCTCTGCCGTAGCCGGCGGGCTCGGGCACGGGACGGACGTCCCAGTCGGCGGCGGCGGGCGCGGCGGCGGGGAGCGCGACGAGCGGGTCCCGGGCGAGCGCCGGTGCCCAGCGGACGGCCTCCGGCACGGCGAGGACGGCGGGGGCGGCGTGGTCGAAGGGCACGGCGCCGACGACGACCGGGGCGGGGTTGCCCGCGAGCAGTTCGGCGTCGAGGGTGCGGGTGACGCGCCGGTGCAGGGGCGCCTCGCCGTGCGGCACCTCGGCCCGCACGCCGTGGGCGAGGAGGGTGCGGGTGGGCGAGGAGAAGAAGCGGGCGCGGCCCGGCTCGTAGGCGTCCAGCAGCGAGGTGGCGGCGCCGACGATGGCCGTCGGATCCGCGGGTTGCACGCCCTGCGCTGCGGGCCGCCCGTCCGGGCGGACGCCGGATTCGCTGGGCCGGCCGGCGACGTGGTGAACCGTGGTCACCTGCTGCTCCGTTCCCCCGGTGGGTCGCACCGGGTGGGTGGTGGGGGTTGACGACGGGGACGAGGAGGGGGCCTGTCCCCGGTCCGGGGCGGACCCGTCCCGGCCTCGGGAGGGACGTGATGGGCAGCAGCGTCTGACGTAGCATCAGATAGAGCGGCGACCCGAGGTGATCGGCCGACCGGGCCGGTGGGTGCTGGCGCAAGGGGGCCGGGCACGCCGGCGGAGGCGCCACGGCCAGGACACCGCCGGAAGAACAAACTTGACGAGTCGTCAGGCGCGCAGGGTGGCGCCGCCGTCGACGTAGAGGTCGTGCATCGTGATGTGCCGGGCGCGGTCGGAGACCAGGAAGAGGACCGCGTCGGCGACGTCCGAGGGGTCGGCGATGCGGCCGAGCGGGATGCCGACGCGGTACGAGGCGGGGTCGCCGTCGATGACGCGGGCGGGCGCCTGCTCGTCGGGCCAGAGCGAGCGCTGCATCGCCGTGTCGGTCGAGCCCGGCGAGACGACGTTGCACCGTACGCCGCTGCGGGCGAGTTCGAGCCCGAGGCATTTGGTGAACATCGTCGCGGCGGCCTTCGAGGCGGCGTACGCGGCCATGCTCGTGCGCGGCACGCCGGCGGCGTTGGAGCCGACGGTGACGATGCATCCGCTGCGCCGCTCGCCCATGCGGCGGGCGGCGGCCCGGGAGGCATTGAAGACGCCGGTGGAGTTGACGGCGAAGGTGCGCTCCCAGTCCTCGTCGGAGATCTCGACGACCGGTGAAGTACGCAGCACTCCGGCGACGTTGACGAGGATGTCGAGCGGGCCGAAGGTGCGTTCCACGTCGTCGACGACGGCTTCGACGGCTTTGCCGTCGGAGACGTCGGCGGCGTAATGGGCCAGCACGTCGGCCCCGAATTCCGCGGCGAGCTTCTCGATGCCGTCCGGTGCCGCGTCGACGGCCGCGACGCGCGCCCCTCGTGCGACGAGGGCGCGGGTCACGGCCTCGCCTATGCCTTGTCCGGCGCCGGTGACCAACGCGGTCCGGCCGGCGAGTTCGGACTGCTCCACGGCGGTTTCCCCCATTCCGTTCGAATTAGGTAAGGCTTACCTTACATGACCGACCCGGCCGAGGGAATTGACGTGCAAGCGAACATGCGGGTGGCGAGTGCGGCGGGTCGTCAAAATCCAGGAGGGCGAGGGAAAACGCCCGAGAAACCGAAGCCGGTCGTTAGGTTAGGCTAACCTCATGCGCCTTGTCGTCGAACAGCTCACCGCCGGATACCCGGGCCGCCCGGTCGTGCACGGCGTGGACCTCGTCGTCCCCGAGGGCCAGGTCGTCGCCGTCGTGGGCCCCAACGGCTGTGGAAAGTCCACCCTGTTGCGCGCGATCGCCCGGCTGCACCAGCCCGAGTCCGGCACCGTCCGGATCGGCGACGCCGACGTCTGGGCCCTCACCCCGCGCAGGGCGGCGCACCGGATCGCCCTCCTCCCCCAGTCACCGCAGGCCCCCGAGGCGGTGACCGTCGCGGGGCTCGTCCGCTACGGACGCCACCCGCATCAGGGCCTCTTCCGGCAGTGGTCGCGCGAGGACGAACGGGCCGTCGAGTCCGCGCTGCGGGCCACCGGCACCACGGAGCTGGCCGGGCGCCGCCTCGACCAGCTCTCCGGCGGCCAGCGCCAGCGCTGCTGGCTGGCCATGGTCCTGGCGCAGGAGACGCCCATCGTGCTGCTGGACGAGCCGACGAGCGCCCTCGACCTCGGGCACGCCGTGGACGTGCTGGAGCTCGTGCGCGAGGTGGCGGCGACGGGCCGCACCGTGGTGATGGTGCTGCACGACCTGGCGAGCGCGGCCCGCTACGCGGACACCGTCGTCGCCCTGCGCGACGGCCGGATCGTCGCGCACGGCCCCTCGCGCGAGGTCGTCGACGCGGCGCTCGTGCGCGAGCTCTACGGCATCGAGGCCGACATCCTCTCCGCACCCGGCGACGGCTCCCCCGTGGTGGTCCCCGCACCCCGCACGACAACCACAGCCCCCGCCTCGGCGGCATAGCCGCCAGGAGACCGGCACGCGTCACCCTCCGGCCGGCACCCCGAACCACGCCCGGCGGGCCGTCACCGCCGGGGCACGCGGCCATGGCGCGGGGCCGAAGCGCGGGGCCGGCGTGCGGGCCCGGACACACAGCCAGCGCGGGGCCGGCGTGCGGGCCCGGACACACAGCCAGCGCGCGGCCGGCCTGCCGGGCCGCGAATCCGGCCGTCGCGCCGAATCACCCGGCTGCCGCGCGGAGCCGACGTGCCCGGTTGGCGCGCAGGATCGATCCGCTGCCGCGTCAGGTGCCGGGCCGTCCTGCCGGGGCCCGGCCGGCGCGCGAGGCCCGTCTTGCGGGCCACCGTGTCGGAACGCCCGGCCGGCCTGGCAGGCCGTCGTGCCGAAGCACCCGGCCGGGCGTGCGGCCGGGCGTGCGGCCGAAGCACCCAACCACAGTGCGCGGGCGGACTGCCGGCCGTCGCGCCACACCCATGCCCCGCCCCCGGCCCGGCGGCCGTCGGCCGTCACTTGGCGAGAGCCAAGACCGGTATGCCCGGCACGTCCATGCCGAACGTCTGGGCGTAGAGGGAGAGCTCCGCCTCCAGCGCCCTGGCCACCGATTCCGCGCGGCGGAAGCCGTGGCCCTCGCCCTCGAAGGCGAGGTAGGCGTGCGGCACTCCCCGGCCGGCCATCGCCGCCACGAACCGCTCGCTCTGCACGGCCGGGCAGATCGGGTCGTCCAGGCCCTGCAGGAGCACGAAGGCCGCCGATATGCGGTCCACCCGGCCCATCGGGGACCGTTCGCGGTAACGGTCGGGGACGTCGGTGAACGGGCCGACCAGCGTCTCCAGGTAGTGGGACTCGAAGTCGTGGGTGCCGCCGTCGGCCCAGGTCGCCAGGTCCAGCACGGGATAGCTGATGGCACCGCAGGCGTACACGCCGGTGGAGGCGAGCGAGACCGCCGTGGTCCAGCCGCCCGCGCTGCCGCCC
The DNA here is from genome assembly GCF_020328095.1 of Streptomyces sichuanensis. Classification (NCBI taxonomy): domain Bacteria; kingdom Bacillati; phylum Actinomycetota; class Actinomycetes; order Kitasatosporales; family Streptomycetaceae; genus Streptomyces; species Streptomyces sichuanensis. Next base: position 257,984 of record NZ_JAIXMK010000001.1, on the reverse strand, counting down.
CGGATCGCCAGCCGGCCGCGGTCGGCGGTGCCCTCCGCGGCGAGCGCCTCGGCCACGACCGCGCAGTCCTCGACGTCCACGATCCCCCACCGCCCCCGCAGCCGCTCGCGGTACTCGCGCCCGTAGCCGGCGGAGCCGCCGTAGTTGACCTGGGCCACGCCTATGCCCCGCGAGGTGAAGTAGGCGACCTCCAGGTCGAGCACCAGCGGCGAACGGCCGGTGGGACCGCCGTGCGCCCATATGACGAACGGCGGCAGCTCGTCGGCGGGCGCCGTGTGGTCGGGGCTGTGCGGCGGATAGACGTGGGCGTGGATGTCCCTGCCGTCCGGGCCGGTGAAGGTGCGGATGAGCGGCTCGGGGTAGTAGGCCGGGTCCACCGTGTCCTGGTGCCGGGCGCCGACGGCACGGGCCCGGCCCGTACAGGTGTCGAGCTCGACCACCTCGTACGCGCTGCGCGGGCTCGCGGCGACCCCGAGGACCCGGGTGCCGCTCGCCGCCAGCGTCGGGGCCCACTCCGTCCACGGCCCGGCGGCGTCCACCAGCTCCCCGGTCTCGGGGTCGAGTATCCCCAGCGTCTGGGCGCCGCGGCCGTGCACGACGGCGACCGTGCCGGCGGCCAGCGGGACGAACCAGCGCTGCCCGACCCGCCACAGCGGGCCGCCGAACTCCTCCTCGCGACGGCAAAGGTTGACGATCCGGCCGGTGTCGACGTCGAGGCGGTGCAGGTTCCACCAGCCGGTGCGGTCGGTGACCGCCAGCAGCCGGCCGTCCGGGGCCCACTCCACCTGGGCGACCGCCTCCTCGGCGCCGCCCATGACCGTCCGGGCGCCGGAGAACCGGGCGCCCGCCCCCTCGGCCGTGACGTCGGCGACCTTCAGCTCCGATCCGTCCCACGGCATGCGGGGATGGTCCCAGGCGATCCACGCGGCGCGCCGGCCGTCGTGGGAGAGCCGGGGCCCGGTGACGAAGCGGTGGCGGTCGTCGCTCAACTCCCGCACCGCGGACCGGTCACCGGCGGCGGAGCCGTCCAGCGGCACGGCGGCGATGACCCGGCGCACGTCCTGCGGGCCCTCGCCCGTGAACTCCTCCAGCACGCACCACACTTCCCCGCGCTCCGGCAGCAGCACCGGATCGGCCCAGCGCAGCCCGCCGCCCACCGCCGAGCACGGCGTCAGCGGCCGGGGCGCGGCGCCGGCCGCCCCGTCCGGCTCCCAGGCGTACAGCCGCTGGTCGGCGAAGTGGACGAAGACCACCAGCGGCCCGCCGTCCGCCCGGGGCACGGCCGCCCACGGGCTGCCGCCGTACTCCAGCACCCGGCTGCGGACGTTCCACGGCTCGGGCAGGGCCACGGCCTCGGCTCCGTCGGGCCGACGCCGGACCAGGGTCGTCCGGCCGTGCTCGGCGGGGCGCGGGGCGAGCCACCACACCTCGTCACCGACCGTGCCCACGAACTCGGGCCTGCCGTCGTGCGCCGCGGCGAGGGCCGCGTCGATGGGGGACTGCCAGGCTCCGTAGGGCTCCGTGGACACCATGATTGCTACGCCTCCTCAAACCGGTCCATCAGGAAATGGTCGAGCACGCGGACACCGAAGTGCAGCGCCTCGACGGGCACCCGCTCGTCGACGCCGTGGAAGAGCGCCTGGTAGTCGAAGCCGGGCGGCAGCCGGAGCGGCGAGAAGCCGTAGCCGACGATGCCCAGGCGGGAGAACTGCTTGGCGTCCGTGCCGCCGGACATGCAGAACGGCACCACCCGCCCCTCCGGGTCGAAGTGCTCCAGGGCGGCGCGCATCCGCGCGAACACCGGACCGTCGACCGGCGCCTGCAGCGCGACCTCCCCGTGGTACACCTCCCAGTCGACGTCGGGGCCGGTCAGCAGGTCCATGGTGGTGCGGAACTCCTCCTCGCCGCCCGGCACGGTCCGGCCGTCGACGAAGCCGACGGCGGTCCCCGGAATGACGTTGATCTTGTATCCGGCGTCCAGCATGGTGGGGTTGGCGCTGTTGCGGACCGTGGCGGCGGCCAGGGCGGCCGCCTTGCCCAGCTTGGCGAGCAGCTCGTCCACGTCGACGCCGGGCGACTGCGGGTCGGCGTCGATCTCCTGGGCGGCGGCGATGCCGCGCAGGGCGGCGCACACGGTCGGGGTGAGCCGCACCGGCCAGCGGTGCTCGCCGATCCTGGCGATCGCGGCCGCGAGATTGACCACGGCGTTGCGGGCGTTGACCTTGGAGCCGTGCCCGGCGGTGCCGTGGGCGGTCAGCTTGAGCCAGGCCGAGCCGCGCTCCCCCGCCCCGACCGGGTAGAGGCGCAGGCCCCCGTCGGCGTGGAAGGTGTAGGCGCCGGACTCCCCGATGCCCACCGTGCACCCCTCGAACAGCTCGGCGTGCTCGTCGGCGAGGAATCCCGCGCCGGGGACGGCCTGGTCCTCCTCGTCGGCGGTGAAGGCCAGCACGATGTCGCGCGGCGGGCGCACCCCGGCCCGGGCCCAGGCGCGCACGGTCGCCAGGACCATCGCGTCCATGTTCTTCATGTCGATGGCACCGCGGCCCCACACCACACCGTCACGGATCTCGCCCGAGAAGGGGTGCACGCTCCAGTCGGCGGGCTCGGCCGGCACCACGTCGAGGTGCCCGTGGAGCAGCAGGGCGGGCGCACCCGGGTCCGTACCGGCGATGCGGGCGACGACGTTGGTGCGCCCCGGCTCCTTCTCCAGCAGGAGCGGTTCGATGCCGGCGTCGGCGAGCCGCTCGGCGACGTACTCCGCGGCGGGACGCTCGCGACAGTCGCCGGCACCGCGGTTGGTGGTGTCGATGCGGATGAGGTCGGAGGTGAAACGCACCGCCTCCTCCAGCGCCTGTTCGTCGACGCCCCCGCTGCCGCCCCCGCTGCCCCCGTTGATCGCATCAGCCATAGTGGTCCTCCACCGCCGCCGACACGACGGTCGTGACCGCCTTGAAGCAGCGGATTGCCTCGTACATGGTCGGCATGGTGTAGGCGACCAGACGCTCGCCGGTCTGCTCCACGCCCGGCACGGCCGTGGCCGCCCCGGCGAGGTGCTCGGCGTCGAACTCCAGCTCCACGGTGAAGGGTCCGCTCCGTACGGGTGCGTGCCGCACCGCGAGCCGGGTGGCGTCCTTCGCAGCGGCCCGGATGTCCGCGGCCGTACGGGCCGGCACACGGCACACCGCCGCGTACCGCGACACATAGTCCTTGACCGCGACCGAACGGGCTTGCGGCGCATAGCCCTTGGCATCCTCGCACGTACGGTCGTCACCGGTCACCAGCACCACCGGAACACCGTATTCGGCGACGACCAGAGAGTTGAGCAATCCCTCGCTGGCGCGCCTGCCGCTCACCCGGACGCCGATGACGGAGTTGGCCAGATAGGTATGCGCCAGCACCCCTTCGGCCCCGGCCGCGGCGTGATACCCGAGGAAGGCCACCCCGTCCACGTCGCCGTGCTGCACGCCCTCGACCATGCCGAGCGTCTTGTGCTTGCCGGTGAGCATCTCGGCCCGCTCGTCCAGCTTCTCCAGCAGCAGATTGCGCATGCTCCAGTGCGCTTCATTGACGAGAACGGCATCGGCGCCGCCGTCGAAGAACCCGGCGATCGCGGCGTTCACATCCGAGGTGAACATCTGCCGGCACCGCTCCCACTGCGGCGTGCCGGGCAGCACGTCGGCGGGCCAGGTGACGCCGGTGGCCCCCTCCATGTCCGCGGAGATCAGGATCTTCATGCCCCGTCACGTTACGCGTCCGGACAGACGCGGACCAGGGCCTGTGGATAACTGCGGAGGGCGGCGCTTCGGGGTTGGACCGAGTGGGTCAAGGGCCGCCTGCCGGGCCGCCGACGTCTTTGCCCGAGCGGACGGAACGCCTCAAGCGCGCCCCGCCAGGAACCAGTGGCCCGGTAGGTCGATCCTGCGGCCGTCCGGGTGGTGTTCCGTCATGGCGAGGGTCGTTTCGCCCTCTGCGAGGATCTGCAGGCCGGACGCGCGCAGCAGCCGGGGGACTTCGCCGTCCGGTGCGTCGGCCGGTCGTAGGTCGTGTTGCAGGACACGCCGGAGCTTGGGCGGCGGGCCGGCGGGGGTCTGGGTCAGGTGGTGCAGGGATTCGGCGGCCGCGCGCGTCAGTTCGACGACGAGGGCCCGTCCGCGGGTGCCGGTCAGGTGGGCGACGGCTGCGGCGACCGGGGCCCGGTCCTGTGGGTCGCACTGGTGGATGACGCCCCGCATGTGAACGTTACCGTCTCCGCCCAGCCGTTCGCGCAGGCTCTCGACCGCGGCGGCGTCCACCACGTCCAGCTGCTCGTACACCGCGAGACCCTTCGGGTCGGCGCGCCGGGCGAGGTCCACCGCGGTGCGGGAGAGGTCCACACCGACCGCGCGCGGGAACCGGCCGGCCAGCCAGCGGGTCCGGGTGCCGTTGCCGCAGCCGACGTCGACCACCGGCAGGGTGGCGTCGGCGTGCGGCGCCAGCAGCTCCAGGCACGGATCGTCGGTCAGCACCGGGTCCGAATCCCAGATCGCCTCGCCCGGTGCCCCGGAGGTGGCGCCCCAGAAGCCCTCCCATGCGGTCCGGTAGCGCTCCGACACGCTCATGGGCGCACCAGCGTCTGTTCGCACCACACCGTTTTCCCCCTTCCCGTATGGCTGCAGCCCCACTCCCTGGCCAGAGCACTCACTACCCGCAGCCCGCGCCCGTACGCATCGTCAGGGCCGGTGCCCATCAGGGCCGGGAGGGTGTGGTCGTCGTCGCTGACCTCGCAGAGCAGGGAGTCGGTCCGCACCAGGCGCAGATCCACCCGGTCCGTGCGGGCGTGGCGCACGGCATTGCCCACGAGCTCGCCCACCAGCAGTTCCGCCGTCGGCGCGGCCTCCGCCAGGCCCCACGCGGCCAGCTGCTCGCGGACCAGGCGGCGGGCGCGCGGCGCCTCGGCCGGCACCGGGGGCAGCCGCCACTGGGCCACGTGTCCGGGCGGGATGCCGTTGAGCCGGGCCATCAGCAGGGCCACGTCGTCCTTGCGGCCGTCGTCCGTGTTGAGGGCGCGGATGATGGTGTCGCACGCGTCGTCCATGGACGCGGCCGGGTGCGCCGCGGACTCGCAGAGGGCGGCCAGGCCCGTGCCGATGTCCTGGCCGCGGACCTCCACCAGCCCGTCGGTGCACAGCACCAGCCGGTCGCCGGGGGCCACGGGGACCGTCGCCGCCTCGAAGGGGACGCCGCCGACGCCTATCGGCGCCCCGGTGGGCAGGTCCAGCAGCCGGCTGCGGCCGTCCGCCGCCCGGACGAGCACCGGCGGGATGTGCCCGGCGTTGGCGACGCGCAGCTCGGAGCGGATGGGGTCGTACACCGCGTACAGGCAGGTGGCGAGGTAGTGCTCGCCCAGGCGCTGGGCGAGGCCGTCGAGATTGCGCAGGAGCTGCTCCGGTGGCAGGTCCAGCGCCGCCATCGTCTGCACGGCGGTGCGCAGCTGGCCCATCATGGCGGCGGAGTTCAGGCCGTGGCCCATGACGTCGCCGACGACGAGCGCGGTGCGCGAGCCGGGGAGCTTGATGCTGTCGAACCAGTCGCCGCCGACCCGGCCCAGGCGGGTGCCGGGCAGGTAGCGGGTGGCGGTGTCGCAGCCCGCCATGCGCGGGGTGAGCTGCGGCAGCATGCTGTCCTGGAGGGTGTCGGCGACGTTCTCCTGGTGCGTGTACATGCGGGCGTTGTCGAGGACGAGCCCGGCACGCGCGGCGAGTTCGGCGCCGGTGGTGCGGTCCATGTCGTCGAAGGGCTGCCGGCCGGGGCGGCGCATGAGGACCATGAAGCCGAGCACCACGTTGCGGGCCTTGAGGGGCACCACCAGCATGGAGCGGCCGCTGATGAGGGGCCGCAGATCCCGCTTCTCGAACTCGCCGGAGATGCGGTCGGCCAGCTCCTCGCCGATGCGCGGGATCAGCACCGGTTCGCCGGTGACCATGCACTGGAAGAACGGTGTCCGTTCCGGGAAGGCGATGGCCTCGCCGACCGGCACCGTGTCGTCCCAGCGGCCCGGCTCGTCGTTGTGCTCGACCCAGACGCGGTGCCAGACGGTCGTGAGGTCGGGCGGGCCGTCGGGGAAGCCCTCGCCCGCCAGGACGGCGGCGCGCAGGTGGGTGCCGGCGAAGTCCGTGAAGCGGGGCACGGCCGCGCTGGTGACCTCGCGGATGGTCCGCTCCAGGTCCAGGGAGGTGCCGATGCCGCCGCTGACCTCGTTGAGGAACTCCAGGCGCTCGCGCACGGCGGCGTGTTCGAGATCGATGCCGGGATCCGTACCGTTGCCGGGGCCGGTACCGGTGCCGGCTAAGTCGTGGTCGTCGGGCACCGGCTCGCCGCGCCCCCGGACGTCGGCCGCGGCGCGCGGGCGCCCGGCCCGGCGCTCGGCGTACCTGGGCACGCCCCAGTCGGGGGTGACGGGGATGCGCTCGCTGTGGCTGATCTCCAGGACGGGGTAGCCCAGTTCGAGGATCTGCTCGACGATCCGGCCGCCGGCCACGGGCCCCATGGCGGGCAGGATGTCGGGCAGTCGCTCGGCGAGCGCACCGGCGCCGGGGAGGTCGGTGTGCGGGGCGAAGGCCGGGCGGACGCCCCCGGAGCCGGGCAGCCTTCCGGCGTCGGCGGCGAGGACGAGCAGCCGCTCCGGCCCGGGTCCGGCCAGCGGGTACGCCCACCACAGCACGTCGAGCGGACTGCCCGGCCCGGCGGAGGCCCGGGCACGACCGGACCGCGCGTAGCCGGGCACGGGCGGACCACCGACGGATCCGGCCCCCGCACCGGAGCCGGCCCCGGAACCGACGGGCCCGAACGCCCCCGCCCCGTACGGCCCGTCCGGCACCGCCCACGCGTCGTCCGCCCCGCCGGCCCCGTTCGCGTCCCACGCGTCCCGGACGTCCCCTCCGTCCGCCCCGAACTCCCCCGCACCCGCTTCCTCCCCCGTTGCGGCCAAGGCGCCGTGCACGGGCATGAGGTCGGCGACGGGCCTGCCGACGGCGTCCGTCCGCTCGACGCCGAAGAGCTTGCGGGCGCCGCTGCTCCAGTGGGTCACCAGTCCGGAGGAGCCCACCACGACCACCGCCAGGGGGATGCGCCCGGGGACGGCTTCCCGCTGTGCCGGGACGGGTTCGGACGTGCCACGGTCCATGGGCGGTTGCTCCTTCGCACGCATACGCAAGATCTCCCCACCACTACCCAACGGTAGAGGCCGGGCCGGACCGGCCGCGGGCCATTACCGGAATCCGGGGTGCGCCGGGGCGCCGCGCCGGGCGCCGGGCGCGCGGCGCGGCCGGTTCAATGGTCCGCATGGCCCAACTGGAGGTCCCGTTCGGTCCTTCCGCCGCCCGCGATCTGCAGGACGGTGGCGACGGGCGGGTAGCCGGCGGCCACGACGGTGTACTCGCCGGCGGAGAGGTCCACGAAGCGGAACGTCCCGTCGGCGCCCGTGATGGTGGAGTCCACGACGTTGCCGGCGGCGTCCAGCAGGCTGACGCGGGCGTCCTCGACGGGCCGGCCGCCGTTGGCCCGCACCGTGCCGCGCAGCACCGCGCCGCCGGCGAGCTCGACGTCCTGCCGGGTCTCGCGGGCGGACTGGACGGTGACCGGCAGCGCGGCGGGCCGGAAGGCGGGGGCGCTGGCGGCGAGGGTGTACTCGCCGGCGATCAGCTCGTCGATGACGTAGCCGCCCTCGGGGCCGGTGCGGGTGGAGGCGACGACCTCGCCGTGCACGTTGGTGAGGGTGACCAGGGCCTCGCGCACGGGCGTGCCGTCGGCGGTGCGGACGGTGCCGGCCAGCCGGCCGGCACCGCCGAGGACGACGTCGAGCTCGACGGGCCGCTCGCCGACGGTGACGGTGACGGCCTGCGGCTGGTGGCCGCCGGCGGCGGCGATGAGGACGTACGAGCCGGTGCCGGGCGTGGACAGCGCGTACCGTCCGTCGTCGCCGCTCGCGCCGCGGCCGATCTGGCGGCCCTGGACGTCGATGAGGGTGAGGGCGGCGCGGGGGACGGTGGTGCCGTCGTGGTGCTGGACGGCGCCGGTCACGGGGATGCCCGCGACGAAGGGCGCCGGGTCGGCGGGCGGGGCGACGCGTGCGGACGGAATGGCGGCTTCGGGGGCGTGGTGGGACACCAGTGGTTTCTCTTTCAGCAGGAAGGCGAGCAAAAAGCCGACGATGAGCACCGGTACGAGGTAGAGGAAGATCCGTGGCATGGCCTCCGCGTAGGCCCGGACGTAGCCGTCGCGCAGGGGTGCGGGCAGGGCGTGCACCAGCTGCGGGGTGATGGAGTCGGGGGCCGGCAGGCCGGCGCGGGGCGGCAGTTCGGTGGCCAGGGCGGCGGAGAGGCGGTGGGCGAAGAGCGTGCCGAAGACGGCCGCGCCGATCGAGCCGCCGATCTGCCGGAAGTAGTTGTTGGCGCTGGTGGCGGTGCCGAGGTCGGCGGGGTGCACGGAGTTCTGCACGGCCAGCACGAGGACCGGCAGGGCGAGGCCGATGCCGACCCCGAGGATGGCCATCCAGAGGCTGTAGACGAGGCGGCCGGTCTGGGCGTCGAGGTGGGAGAGCAGGTACATGCCCTCGGCGGAGAGCGCTCCGCCGAGGATGGGCAGCAGTTTGTAATGGCCCGTTCGGCTGATGAGGTGGCCGGCGACGAGCGAGGCGACGACGATGCCGCCCATCATGGGCAGCATCAGCATTCCGGACTCGGTGGCGTCGACGCCGTCGACCATCTGCAGGAAGGTGGGCAGATAGCTGGCGGCGCCGAAGAGGGCGACGCCGACGACGGCGCCGACGAGCGCGGTGACGGTGAAGACCGGGTCACGGAAGAGGTGCGGTGGGATGATCGGTTCTGCGGCGAAGTGCTCGACGACCGCGAAGAGCAGCGCGGTGCCGACGGCGCCCGCGCCCAGGCCGAGGATGGTACGGGAGGTCCACTCGTACGTGGTCCCGCCCCAGGTGGTCAGCAGGATCACGCAGGTGGAGGCGGCGGTGAGCAGCAGGGCGCCGAGGACGTCGAAGCGGGCCCGGCACGGCGGCCGGGGCAGCTTGAGCGCGGTGGCGACCACGGCGAGGGTGACGATGCCGAAGGGGACGTTGAGGTAGAAGCACCAGCGCCAGCCGGCGTGGTCGGTGAAGAAGCCGCCGAGGAGGGGGCCCGCGACCGAGGCGAGTCCGTAGGCGGCGCTGATGACGCCCATGTAGCGGCCGCGCTGCCGCGGCGGGACGATGTCGGCGATGATCGCCTGAACGCCGATCAGTAGGCCGCCGGCGCCGACGCCCTGGACGGCGCGGAAGGCGATGAGCTGGTCCATGGTGCGTGACCAGCCGGCCAGTGCGGAGCCGATGACGAAGACGACGATCGCCAGGACGAAGGCGGTCTTGCGGCCGGAGAGGTCGCCCAGCTTGCCGTAGAGCGGGAGGACGACGGTGGAGGTCAGCAGGTAGGCGGTGACCGCCCAGGACATCCGGTCGAGGCCGTGCAGTTCACCGACGATCTTCGGCAGGGCGGTGGCGACGACGGTCTGGTCGAGCGCCGCGAGCAGCAGCGTGAGCATGAGCCCGGCGAAGACCAGGCGCACCCTGGCGGGCCCGGGCGGGGGTTGTGCGTCGCGGGGAGGAGGTGGGGAAGGGGGCAGGTCGAGCGTCCTGTCGCTCTTCTCCAAGGTGGTCTCGAAGGTGGACCCTCCCACGTAACGCTCCCCTCGTCGCGCCTGCGCTGCCGCCCATTTCTCGCATTACGCGACAACGGCCAGCAAGCGCGACGATTTGCCTGGGAGCGCCGAACGAGGGGCTTTCGGCCGGTCGGAGGGGGTTTCGGTGCACCTGTACGGCACAGTGAAAACCACTCGAACCGGTGAGCCCGGACCGGTACGGCCCGGGCGGCTCCCGGTGGCTCAGCCGGCGCTCGGTGCGCCCTCCACCTCGGCGGCGAGCCGGGCGAGCACGGCGTCGTAGATGCGGCCGAGGCCCTTGGGGGCGAAGGTCCGCTCGAAGAAGCCGCCGATGCCGGTCGCGCCCGTCCAGGTGCTGGTGACGACGACCTTGGAGCTGCCCTCGCCGGCCGGGGTGACGGTCCAGGTGGTGACCATGGAGGAGTTGCGGTCCTTCTCCACCAGCTGCCCGGTGGACGGCTCGGACACCTCCAGCAGGCAGTCGCGGACGCGCTTGCTGGTGGCCTGCAGCTTCCAGTGCACCACGGTGCCCTCGCCGTCGCCGCCCTCGCGCACCTCGTACTCGCTGAAGTGCTCGGGCAGCAGCTTGGCGCGGGTGCCGCTGTAGTCCGCGAGGGCGTCGAAGACGTCCTCCGCGCCTGCCGCGACGATCCGCTCGGTGGTGGCCTCGACCTGGCCCATGGCAGTCCTCCGGGACGATCAAAAGTGCTGTGTTTGCCGTTGTGCGTGTACGGGCAAAGCCAACCACCATCGTCACAACCGCCCAAATCCTGGGCCCCGGGCGTTAGCCTCCGCGCATGGTGAACATACGGGAGATGGCCGACGCCGACATCGAAACGGTGGCCGGGATCCGGGTGGCCGGCTGGCGCCACGCGTACGCGGGGCTGGTCCCGCAGCACCATCTGGACGCGATGGACGCACGTGCGGACGCGGCGCACCACCGCGCCCGCCTGGCGAGCGGCACGGACCCGGCGGTGAACACGGTGGCCGAGACGACGGACGGCGTCGTGGGCTGGGTCTGTTACGGGCCGTGCCGCGATGCCGACCAGCCGCCCGGGACGGGCGAGTTGTACGCCGTCTACGTACGACCGGAGCTGATCGGGACCGGCGTCGGCCGCGCCCTGTGGGCGGCGGCGCTGGAGGGCGCGCGGGAGCGCGGCTGGGAGCGCATGGTGCTGTGGGCACTGAAGGGCAACGTGCGCGCCCGCCTCTTCTACGAGCGCGCCGGGTGTGCTCCCGACGGCGCCGAGCGTCCGGGCGACGTCGGCGGCACCGCCGTACCGGAGGTGCGCTACGTGCTGGAGCCGGACCGCGGGCCGTGAGGACCGCCCCGGCCGGCCAGCCGGGCCAGGGCCGCGACGGCGGCCGGGCGCAGTCGTTCGTGCTCGCGCGCGGCGACCAGCGTGGCCTCGGCCCGCCGGTCGCCGAGGGCGCCCAGGCCCTCGACGCAGGCGCGGGCGACCGGCCAGCAGTGGTCGCGGGCGGCCAGCAGCCGCTCCAGGGTGGCCAGCAGGGCGGGAACGGACTCGGGGGCGCGCAGCTCGGTGAGGAGCCGGACGGGGTAGAGGGCGTAGGCGGTGCGCAGCGGGTTGGTGGCGAGGGCGGCCGCGGCGCGGGCGGTGCGGGGGTCGCGCAGCCGGGCGAGGACGTGGGCGGCGGTGGCGCAGCGAACGGGTTCGCGGTAGTTGAGCAGGAGGATCAGGGTCTCGAAGGCGCGGCGGTCGCCCTTGGTGCCGAGGGCGTAGGCGGCGATCTCGCGGGCCCACAGGGGCTGTTCGGGGGCCACGAGGACCCCGGCGAGCCGGTCGCGGGCGGCGCGGCTGTCGGACCGGACGAGCGCGAGCAGCTTGTCGTGCGCCGCGAATTCGGCCGGGGAGACCAGTTCGGCCCGCACCCGCTTCAGCAGCGCGCGGAATTCCTCTTCCATGTTCCGCTCTCCTCCCCGAGTGGCCTGGGCCACATCGTAAGTCGCCCGCACACCCCCTGGCGCTCTTGGTTACCCGTGAGTTAATCTCCCGGCAAGAGCAGTACCCCGCTCTGGCGTTCTGGTGACGCAGATGCCACAGCGTTGACGTCGGTTCGGCATTGACGAGTACGGCACGGCCCCGGGACAGGGCCCGCCGGTCGCACAACTCCCTCTCCGCGGTCGCCCCTTACCCGTCCGCGGAATTCCTCAGTCGCCGCCCCTGCCCGGGGCCGCCGCCAACCGCCGTCTCCCCTCGCGCATGGGGAACACCTTCTGGAGTCTCGCGATGGACCGTACGTCCACCCCTGAGCCGTCCCACCCCTCCCCCTCCCCATCGGCGCCGTCCCTGCGGACCGTGGCCGTGATCGGTCTCGGCACGATGGGCACCGGGCTCGCCGAAGTGCTCACCCTGGCCGGCCGTGACGTCGTCGGCATCGACGTCAGCGACGCCGCCGCCCTGCGGGCCGGCGCCGCACTGGAGGCCGCCACGGCCCGTGCGGTCGAGCGCGGGCGGATCACCGAGGCGGAGCGCCGGGCGGCGCTCGCCCGCTTCCGCACCTCGCGCGAGCTGAGCGCGGCCGCCGACGCCGATCTGGTGATCGAGGTCGTCCCCGAGGACTACGACCTCAAGCACGAGGTCTTCACCGCCCTCGACGCGGTCGTGCGTCCCACCGCCATCCTGGCGACCGGCACCAACGCGCTGTCGGTGACCCGGCTGGCCGCCGACTCGGCCCGCCCCGAGCGCGTACTGGGCCTGCACTTCTTCAACCCCGCGCCGGCGATGCGGCTGGTGGAGGTCGTCTCCTCGGTGCTCACCGCGCCGGACGCGGTCGCGGCGGTCACCGAGCTGGCCCGCGAGCTGGGCAAGGAGCCGGTGGCGGTGGGCGACCGTCCGGGCTTCGTGGCCGACGGGCTGCTGTTCGGCTACCTCAACCAGGCCGCCGCGATGTACGAGGCCCGCTATGCCACGCGCGAGGACATCGACGCGGCGATGCGCCTGGGCTGCGGGCTGCCGATGGGCCCGCTCGCCCTGCTCGACCTGATCGGCATCGACACCGCCCGTACGGTCCTGGAGGCGATGTACGCCGCCTCGCACGACCGGCTGCACGCGCCCGCGCCCGTCCTCGGCCAGCTCGCGGCGGCCGGGCTGACCGGCCGCAAGGCCGGCCGCGGCTTCTACAGCTACGAGGCCGCGGGCTCGTCCGTCGTCGTGCCGGACGCCGACACCCCGGTCACGGGCGAGGGCTCGCCGGCGGGGGCGGCCGGGCGCGAGGTGCGGGCCGTCGGGGTGGCGGGCTCGGGCACGATGGCGAGCGGGATCGCCGAGGTCTTCGCGAAGGCCGGCTACCGGGTGGTGCTCGCGGCGCGCTCGCAGGAGAAGGCCGACGCGGCGAAGGCACGGATCGCGAAGTCCCTCGCGCGCGCGGTGGCCAAGGGGAGGCTGACGGACGTCCGGGCGGACGCGGCCCTGGCCGCGGTGACCCCGGCCGGCTCCCTCGACGCGTTCGCGGACGTGGACCTGGCGATCGAGGCGGTGGCGGAGGACCTGGAGGTCAAGCAGCAGCTGTTCGCCGCGCTCGACAAGGTCTGCCGGCCCGGCGCCGTGCTGGCGACCACCACCTCCTCGCTGCCCGTGGTGGCCTGCGCCCGCGCCACGTCGCGGCCGCAGGACGTGGTGGGCATGCACTTCTTCAACCCGGCGCCGGCGATGAAGCTCGTCGAGGTGGTCCGTACGGTGCTGACCGCCGACGACGTGCACGCCACCGTCCGCGCGGTGTGCGCCCGGGTGGGAAAGCATCCGGTGGACTGCGGGGACCGCGCCGGGTTCATCGTCAACGCGCTGCTGTTCCCCTACCTCAACAACGCGATCAAGATGGTCCAGGAGCACTACGCCTCCCTCGACGAGATCGACGCGGCGATGAAGCTGGGCGGCGGCTACCCGATGGGGCCCTTCGAACTCCTCGACGTCGTCGGCCTCGACGTGTCCCTGGCCATCGAGAAGGTGCTGCACCGCGAGTTCCGTGACCCGGGCCTGGCGCCGGCACCGCTGCTGGAGCACCTGGTGGCGGCGGGCTGCCTGGGACGCAAGACGGGGCGCGGCTTCCGCGAGTATGCGAGGGCCTGACCGGTCCGGGCCCGATCCGGGCGTCGGCTGGGGCGGACTGCTCGGACCCGCGGGAGGTCCGCCCCGGCACACCCACACGGACGCATGTTACGTTCCCCACATGTCCCAGCCCGCCAAGTCCGCCCGCGCACCGCGCGGGGCCGCCACCGAGTCCAGGGGAGTCAAGGGGCCGACGTCGGCCAAGGGTCCGCAGGAGCGCGCCACCGAGACCTCCGGCGCCCGCCGCGCCGCCGCCCAGCGGCTCACCATGCGCCGCAAACTCGCCGCGGCGGCGATGGAGTTGTTCGCGACGAAGGGCTACGAGGCGACGACCGTCGACGAGATCGCGGCGGCGGCCGGGGTCGCGCGCCGGACGTTCTTCCGTCACTTCCGCTCCAAGGAAGAGGCGATCTTCCCCGATCACGACGACACGCTCGTCCGGGCGGCGGGCGTGCTGGACGCCGCGCCGCCGCACGAGAATCCGCTGGACACCGTCTGCCGGGGGATCAAGGAGGTCATGCGGATGTACGCGGCCTCCCCCGCCGTCTCCGTCGAGCGCTACCGGCTGACGCGGGAAGTGCCCGCGCTGCGCGAGCGCGAGATCGCCTCCGTGGCCCGCTACGAGCGGCTGTTCACCCGGTACCTGCTGGGTCACTTCGACGAGACCGCCCACCACGTGGGCGACGACGACCCGCTGCTCGCCGAGGTCGCCGCGTCGGCGGTCGTCACCGCACACAACCACGTGCTGCGCCGCTGGCTGCGCAGCGGCGCCCAGGGTGATCTGGAGCAGCAGCTCGACCACGCCTTCGCCATCGTGCGGGAGACGTTCGGGGCCGGCATCGGGGCGGGCCGCGAGCGCCCGGAGGAGGCCCCCGCGACGGCGGTGCGGGCGGAGGGCGAGGTGCTGGTGACGGTGGCCCGCACGGACGCGCCGCTGGACGAGGTGATGCGGGTGATCGAGAAGGCACTCAAGACGAAGAACCGGTAAATTCCGGCCATATCACCATATTGACGAACGGCGGTCACCCCTCGGGGTGGCCGCCGTTGCTCACGTGTGCCCTGCGGATGACATCTGAGAGAAATTGTTGGCACGCAGTGTCTTGTCGCCTGGCACGCGGTGCCATTACCTTGAGGGTGTCCGGGCGGCCGGCACGCTGACGCAACCATCGTGTGCCGGCTGTCCCCACAAGCACGTTGTGCGCCCGGACACGCCTGCGTCACCAGGCTTTCCGCGCTCACCAGCGCAGCCGAGCACCACCGCCGGACCGACGGCACCGCGTCCGCACCACCCCCGACGTTCCCTCAAGCCGTTCCCTGACGTGCTTCGCCGGAGGCAATCCGTGAACCAGATCCTGGACGCGATACTCGCGCCCGACAGCAGCGCCGAGGACTTCGCCGCGCTCCCCCTGCCCGAGTCCTACCGCGCGGTGACCGTGCACAAGGACGAGGCGGACATGTTCGCCGGGCTCCCCAGCCGGGAGAAGGACCCGCGCAAGTCGCTGCACGTGGAGGAGGTGCCGGTGCCCGAACTCGGGCCCGGCGAGGCCCTGGTGGCCGTGATGGCCAGCTCCGTGAACTACAACTCCGTCTGGACCTCGATCTTCGAGCCCGTCTCGACCTTCGCGTTCCTGGAGCGCTACGGCAAGCTCTCGCCGCTCGGCAAGCGGCACGACCTGCCGTACCACGTCATCGGCTCCGACCTCGCGGGGGTCGTGCTGCGCACCGGCCCCGGCGTCAACGCCTGGCGGCCCGGCGACGAGGTCGTGGCGCACTGCCTCTCCGTGGAACTGGAGTCCGCCGACGGGCACAACGACACGATGCTCGACCCGGAACAGCGCATCTGGGGCTTCGAGACCAACTTCGGCGGCCTGGCGGAGATCGCGCTGGTGAAGTCCAACCAGCTGATGCCCAAGCCGGCCCACCTCAGCTGGGAGGAGGCGGCGGCGCCCGGACTGGTCAACTCCACCGCGTACCGCCAGCTGGTCTCCCGCAACGGCGCCGGGATGAAGCAGGGCGACAACGTGCTGATCTGGGGCGCCAGCGGCGGACTCGGTTCGTACGCCACGCAGTTCGCGCTGGCCGGCGGCGCCAACCCGATCTGTGTGGTCTCCAGCGACCAGAAGGCGGAGATCTGCCGCCGGATGGGCGCCGAGGCGATCATCGACCGCAGCGCCGAGGGCTACCGGTTCTGGAAGGACGAGCACGAGCAGGACCCGCGCGAGTGGAAGCGCTTCGGCAAGCGCATCCGCGAGCTGACCGGCGGCGAGGACGTGGACATCGTCTTCGAGCACCCGGGCCGCGAGACCTTCGGCGCCTCCGTGTACGTCACGCGCAAGGGCGGCACGATCGTCACCTGCGCCTCGACCTCGGGCTACAACCACCAGTACGACAACCGCTACCTGTGGATGTCGCTGAAGCGGATCGTCGGCTCGCACTTCGCCAACTACCGCGAGGCGTGGGAGGCCAACCGCCTCATCGCCAAGGGCAAGATCCACCCCACCCTGTCGAAGACCTACACCCTCGCCGACACCGGCCAGGCGGCGTACGACGTGCACCGCAACCTCCACCAGGGCAAGGTCGGCGTGCTCTGCCTGGCACCCGAGGAGGGCATGGGCGTGCGCGACGAGGAGATGCGGGCCCAGCACATCGACGCCATCAACCGCTTCAGGGACGTGTGAGTACACCACCATGACTGAGCGTCAGCCAGCACCCGAGCCGAAGGGCGCGCCGGTGCCGAAAGCGACGAGGACGAGGGAGCGCAGCGACCGCGGGCTGAGGAACGTCGGCACCGGATCGGAGCGCCCGGAGGTGAAGGTGCGCAGGGAAAGGGATCGTCCATGGCTGATGCGGACCTACGCCGGGCACTCCACGGCCGAGGCGTCCAACGAGCTGTACCGGCGCAACCTCGCCAAGGGCCAGACCGGCCTGTCGGTCGCGTTCGACCTCCCGACGCAGACCGGATACGACCCCGACCACGTCCTCGCCCGCGGCGAGGTCGGACGGGTCGGGGTCCCGGTCGCCCATCTCGGTGACATGCGACGGCTGTTCCAGGACATCCCGCTGGAGCAGATGAACACCTCCATGACCATCAACGCCACCGCCATGTGGCTGCTGGCGATGTACCAGGTGGTCGCGGAGGAACAGGGTGCCGACGTCACCGGGCTGCAGGGGACGACGCAGAACGACATCGTCAAGGAGTACCTCTCGCGCGGGACGCACGTCTTCCCGCCGGGCCCCAGCCTGCGGCTGACCACCGACATGATCGCCTACACGGTCAGCCACATCCCCAAGTGGAACCCCATCAACATCTGCAGCTACCACCTGCAGGAGGCCGGCGCCACGCCGGTCCAGGAGATCTCGTACGCGATGTCCACGGCCATCGCCGTGCTCGACGCGGTGCGGGACTCCGGCCAGGTGCCCGACGAGCGCTTCGGCGACGTCGTCGCCCGCATCTCCTTCTTCGTCAACGCGGGCGTCCGCTTCATCGAGGAGATGTGCAAGATGCGCGCCTTCGGCCGCATCTGGGACCAGGTCACCCGCGAGCGCTACGGCATCGAGAACGCCAAGCAGCGCCGCTTCCGCTACGGCGTCCAGGTCAACTCCCTCGGCCTGACCGAGGCGCAGCCGGAGAACAACGTCCAGCGCATCGTGCTGGAGATGCTGGCCGTCACCCTCTCCAAGGACGCCCGCGCCCGCGCCGTGCAGCTGCCCGCCTGGAACGAGGCGCTGGGCCTGCCCCGCCCCTGGGACCAGCAGTGGTCGCTGCGCATCCAGCAGGTCCTCGCCCACGAGAGCGACCTGCTGGAGTACGAGGACATCTTCGCCGGGTCGCACGTCGTCGAGGCCAAGGTGGACGCCCTGGTCGCCGAGTGCCTCGCCGAGATCGGGCGCATCCAGGAGATGGGCGGCGCCATGGCCGCCGTCGAGTCCGGTTACCTCAAGTCGCAGCTGGTCTCCTCGCACGCCGAGCGCCGGGCCCGGATCGAGGCCGGCGAGGAGAAGATCGTCGGCGTCAACTGCTACGAGTCCACCGAGCCCAACCCGCTCACCGCCGATCTCGACACCGCCATCATGACCGTCGACCCGGCGAACGAGGCGCGCGTCGTCGCGGCCCTGCACCGCTGGCGCGACGACCGCGACGAGGGCCGCGCCCAGGAGGCGCTGTCCGTCCTGAAGAAGACGGCGGCCGGCGCGGAGAACCTGATGGCCGCCACCCTGGAGTGCGTGCGCGCGGGCGTCACCACCGGCGAGTGGTCCTGGGCGCTGCGCGACGTGTTCGGCGAGTTCCGCGCCCCGACGGGCGTCAGCAGCGCCCCGCTGGCCGTGGCCGCCGAGCCGGGCACGCCGCTCGCGACCGTCCGCGCGAAGGTGCGGCGCACGGCCGAGGAGCTCGGCAGCGGCAGACTGCGGCTGCTCGTCGGCAAGCCCGGCCTCGACGGGCACTCCAACGGCGCCGAGCAGATCGCCGTACGGGCCCGCGACGCCGGCTTCGAAGTGGTCTACCAGGGCATCCGGCTCACCCCCGAGCAGATCGTCTCGGCCGCCGTCGCCGAGGACGTCCACTGCGTGGGCCTGTCGATCCTCTCCGGCTCGCACGCCGAGCTCGTCCCCGACGTCCTGGCCAGGCTGCGCCGGACGGGGGCGGAGGACGTGCCCGTCGTCGTCGGTGGCATCATCCCGTCGGCCGACGCGACCGCCCTGCGGGCGGCCGGAGTCGCCGCCGTTTTCACCCCGAAGGACTTCGGTATCACGGAGATCATCGGCCGTATCGTCGACGAGATCCGCAAAGCGAACCAGCTCGACCCCCTGGAGGTCTCCGCATGACCGGCTCCCCCGCCGTCAACCGGCTGCGCCCGCGCCGCTCCTGCCTCGCCGTCCCCGGCAGCAACCCCCGCTTCCTGGAGAAGGCCCAGGGCCTCCCCGCCGACCAGGTCTTCCTCGACCTGGAGGACGCCTGCGCCCCGCTGGCCAAGGAAGGCGCCCGGCACACGATCGTCGACGCGCTCAACAACGGCGACTGGACGGGCAAGACCCGGGTGGTCCGTGTCAACGACTGGACGACGCACTGGACGTACCGCGACGTCGTCACGGTCGTCGAGGGAGCGGGCCCCAACCTCGACTGCATCATGCTGCCGAAGGTCCAGGACGCCCAGCAGGTCGTCGCCCTGGACCTGCTGCTGACGCAGATCGAGAAGACGATGGGCTTCGAGGTCGGGCGCATCGGCATCGAGGCGCAGATCGAGAACGCCAAGGGCCTGGTGAACGTTGACGAGATCGCCGCCGCCTCGCCGCGCCTGGAGACGATCATCTTCGGCCCCGCCGACTTCATGGCGTCCATCAACATGAAGTCCCTGGTCGTCGGCGAGCAGCCGCCCGGCTACCCGGCGGACGCCTACCACTACATCCTCATGCGCATCCTGATGGCGGCCCGCGCCCACGACCTGCAGGCCATCGACGGCCCGTACCTGCAGATCAAGAACGTGGACGGGTACAAGGAGGTCGCCGGGCGCGCGGCGGCGCTGGGCTTCGACGGCAAGTGGGTGCTGCACCCGGGCCAGGTGGAGGCCGCCAACGAGGTCTTCTCGCCCTCGCAGGCCGACTACGACCACGCCGAGCTGATCCTGGACGCGTACGACTGGTGCACCTCCGAGGCGGGCGGCAAGAAGGGCTCGGCCATGCTCGGCGACGAGATGATCGACGAGGCCAGCCGGAAGATGGCGCTGGTCATCGCGGGCAAGGGCCGCGCGGCCGGGATGGCCCGTACGTCCAAGTTCGAGATCCCGGAGGCGTGAGCGCCATGCAGTTCGGCCGTACCTTCGAAGAGTTCACCGTCGGTGACGTGTACAAGCACTGGCCCGGGAAGACGGTCACGGAATACGACGACCACCTCTTCTGCCTGCTCACCATGAATCACCACCCTCTGCACATGGACGCCCATTACGCCGGGGAGACCACGGACTTCGGCAAGAACGTGGTGGTGGGCAACTACGTCTACTCACTGCTGCTGGGCATGTCCGTCGCGGACGTCTCGGGCAAGGCCATCGCCAACCTCGAAGTCGAGTCGCTGAAGCACATCGCGCCGACCTTCCACGGCGACACGCTCTACGGCGAGACGAGGGTGCTCGACAAGACGCCGTCGAAGTCGAAGAACGACCGCGGGATCGTCCACGTCGAGACCATCGGCTACAAGCAGGACGGCACGGTGGTCTGTACCTTCCGCCGCAAGGTGATGGTGCCCACCGCCACGTACATCGAGGAGCGCGGCGGGGAGCAGCCCGGCCGCCCCGAGCCGATCATCCGGGAGAAGTGAGATGGGCCGCCTGGCGCAGACCGACGGGCTGACGGACGTCCAGCAGGAGATCCTCGCGACGGTCCGTGACTTCGTCGACAAGGAAATCATCCCGGTGGCCACCGAGCTGGAGCACCGTGACGAGTACCCCACCCGGATAGTGGAGGGGCTCAAGGAGCTCGGCGTCTTCGGGCTGATGATCCCCGAGGAGTACGGCGGGCTGGGTGAGTCCCTTCTCACATACGCGCTGTGCGTCGAGGAGATCGCCCGGGGCTGGATGAGTGTGTCCGGAATCATCAATACGCACTTCATCGTCGCCTACATGCTCAAGCAGCACGGCACTCAGGAGCAGCGCGAGTATTTCCTGCCGCGGATGGCGACGGGCGAGGTCCGGGGCGCGTTCTCGATGTCGGAGCCGGGCCTGGGCTCTGACGTGTCGGCCATCACGTCCAAGGGCGTCCGCGAGGGCGACGAGTACGTGCTCGACGGCCAGAAGATGTGGCTGACCAACGGCGGCTCGTCGACGTTGGTGGCGGTGCTCTGCCGGACCGACGAGGGCCATCCTGAGGGGACGGCTCCGCACAAGTCGATGACCACCTTCCTGATTGAGAAGGAGCCGGGGTTCGGCCAGGTCAAGCCGGGTCTGACCATCCCCGGCAAGATCGACAAGATGGGCTACAAGGGCGTCGACACCACTGAGCTGATCATGGACGGCCTGCGCGTTCCGGCGGACCGGGTGCTGGGTGGGGTCACCGGTCGCGGCTTCTACCAGATGATGGACGGCGTCGAGGTCGGGCGCGTCAACGTCGCAGCGCGTGGTTGCGGTGTCGCTCAGCGCGCGTTCGAGCTGGGTGTGGCCTACGCGCAGCAGCGCCGGACCTTCGGGAAGCCCATTGCCCAGCACCAGGCGATTCAGTTCAAGCTGGCCGAAATGGGCACAAAGGTCGAAGCGGCTCATGCAATGATGGTCAATGCCGCCCGCAAGAAGGACTCGGGCCGGCGCAACGACCTCGAAGCGGGGATGGCGAAGTACCTGGCCTCCGAATACTGCAAGGAGGTCGTGGAGGACGCCTTCCGCATCCACGGCGGTTACGGCTTCTCCAAGGAGTACGAGATCGAGCGGCTCTACCGCGAGGCTCCGATGCTCCTGATCGGTGAAGGTACGGCCGAGATCCAGAAAATGATCATCGGGCGGCGGCTACTGGAGGAGTACCGAATCCAGGGGTAAATGCCTGATTCGGCGCCTTTCGGGGGTGTTTCGGCAGAGAAGAAGATCACACCCTGTCATCGGCGTTCGGCCACAGACTGGCCCCGGCGCTTAGCCAGTTGCCGCCCCCAACCGATAGCATCCCCGGAAAGCCGCCGTCCCCCCAATCGTTACGCGGCACCCTCCGCTACGAAGGTCACCCATGCCCCACAGCTCTTCCTCTGCACCACGCGTCAGCCTCCGCGGCGTACGCCTCGCGCGCGGAGCATCGCCGTGGCTCCTCCCGACCGTCGCCACCGCCGCGGTCAGCCTCACCCAGGCCCGCCGCTCCGGGCGATGGGCGGCGCTGGCCGTGCCCGCCACCGCGCTCGCGGCCGGCATGCTGTGGTTCTTCCGCGATCCCGATCGTGAGATCGCCCAGGGCCGGGTCATTTCCCCGGCCGACGGCGTGGTGCAGAGCATCATGCCCTGGAAGGACGGACGAACCCGCGTCGCGATCTTCATGAGCCCGCTGAACGTCCACGTCAACCGCGCCCCGATGGCCGGCACGGTGACCTCGGTCGAGCACGTCCCCGGCGGCTTCGTTCCGGCTTTCAACAAGGAGAGCGAGAACAACGAGCGCGTCGTCTGGCACTTCGACACCGAGCTCGGTGACATCGAGATGGTCCAGATCGCCGGCGCCGTCGCCCGCCGCATCGTGCCCTACATCGGTGCGGACACCAAGGTGGAGCAGGGCGACCGCATCGGCCTGATCCGCTTCGGCTCGCGCGTCGACATCTATCTCCCCGAGGGTGTCGAGATCGCGGTCGAGGTCGGTCAGGCCACCACGGCAGGGGTGACGCGCCTTGACCGTGGTTGAGCCGGACACACAGGCTGCCTGGGTCCCCGAGGCGGACGCCGACGACGCGGACGACATGCCGCTGTCCACGCGCCTGTCAATAGCGGACACCCTCACGCTGGGCAACGCGATCTGCGGCTTCATGGCGGTGTACTTCACCACCACCGGCGTCCTCATCCCCCACCTCACGGGGAACGAGGACGGCGGCATGGCCCGCCACAGCGCGGCCACGGCCGTGATACTGATGCTGCTCGCGTCGGTCTTCGACCTCTTCGACGGGCTCGTGGCGCGCAAGCTGCGCAGCTCGGCGATGGGTGCGGAGCTGGACAACCTGTCCGACCTGATCAGCTTCGGGCTCGCGCCCGCGTACTTCGTGGTCGTCTGGGGCATGGTCGCCGACGACGCCCACCAGCGGGTTTCCGCGGTCGCCGCGATCGTGGTGCTGCTGGCCGTCGTGCTGCGGCTGGCGCGCTTCTCGTGCGTCCAGCTGCGTGACGGCATCTTCCAGGGCATGCCGAGCCCCTTCGGGGCGCTGACGGTGGTCTCGATCGTGCTGCTGGAGCTGCCGTTCGTACCGACGCTCCTGGCGATCATGGGTGTGGCGTGGCTGATGGTGAGCCGCGTGGAGTACCCCAAGCCGCGGGGTCCGCTCGCGGTGGCCATGCTCAGCTGGATCGTGCTCAGCATGGGCCTGCTGGCCGCGTGGGCCTTCGACGCGCCGGGCGGCGAGCTGCTGCTCCAGACGGGCTGCGCACTGCAGGTCGTCCTGGGCGCGGTGATCCCGCTCTTCGCGACGGCCCGCCGCGTGAACACCTTCCGCGACAACCGCCGCGAGGCGCGAGCGGCCCAGCTGCCGTAGCGCTGGCCGCGCGGGACGGAAACCAAGGCCGGTGGGGGCCCGGGCATCAGCCCGGGCCCCCACCGGCCTTTCCGCTGCCCAGCGGCCGGAGGCGTCCTGGGCTTCGCCCGACGCCCGGCCGTCCCGGTGCCGGCTCCACCCGGCGCCCGGCCGTCCCGGTGACGGGCTGTGCCCGGCGCCGCTCGTCCTGGTGCCCGGCCGCCTTGGTGCCCGTTTTTCCGGTACGGGCCGTTTCGATGCCTGGCCCTTCCCGAGGTGCCCTCGGCCGTCCGTGCCGGCCCGGTTCGCGCGCTGCGCTCGTCCGCCCAGGCGGAGGGCCCGGGGGCTCGTGGGGCGCGGATGCGCAATCCGGCACGGCCGTTTCCGGCCGGCCGGGGGTGGCTGGAAGCGACCGGCCGTGCACGAGCCGGTGCCCCCCCCGGCGGGGCGGGGCGGCACGCGCCGAGCCGCGGTCGTTCCGCCACCTGGGCCGCACCCGCCGCCACGCCGGGCACGGGGCCGGCTCCGCCGACGAAGGAGCCCGGGCTCGCCGCAGCCGGAGCCTAAGCGGCCGCGCGGCGCGGGCCGGGCAGCCGGCCGCGTCAGACTGCGGCCGTCCCGTCCCCACCCCGTTCCCGACCGCCGCACCGGAACCACAGGCCCGGCCCGGCCCACCCGCCTGAGCCGGGCCGGCCGCCGTACACCGACCGTGGCCGCCACGCCGCCTGAGGTCGACCCCAACCGCCGCACCAGAACCACGGGCCTGGTTCGGTCTGCCGCGCCGGAGCTGGAGTGGGCCGGCACGGTCAGGTGAGGTAGTCGCGTGCGATGCGTTCGGCTGTTTGTTCCAGTAGGGGGCCGGCCTTCTGCATGCAGTGGGATGGGGACGGGTCCAGGTCCGTCAGGGGGTAGGCGCGGTCGATGCCTGCCTTCTTCAGGGCCTCCGGGGCCAGGGTCAGGCGGCCGCAGACGGCTACCACCGGCCTGCCGTGTGCCGCGCGGGCCACGCCCACCGGGGCCTTGCCGTGCAACGTCTGCTCGTCCAGCGAGCCCTCGCCCGTGATGACCAGGCCGGCGTCCTGGACGGCCGCCTCGAAGCCCAGGACGTCGAGCATCACCTCGATCCCGGGCCGGAACGTGGCGCCCAACGCGGCGAGGGCCCCGTAGCCCGTGCCGCCGGCCGCGCCGGCGCCCGGTGCGTCCGCCAAGCGCCCGCCGTCGAGCACGCGCGCGTAGTGGGCCAGGGCCGCGTCCAGTACGGCGACGTCGGCCGGGCCGGCGCCCTTCTGGGGGCCGTAGACGGCCGCCGCACCGCGCGGGCCGGTCAACGGGTTGTCAACGTCGCTCGCCAGTACGATCCGGGTGCGCGCGAGCCGGGGGTCCAGACCGGAGAGGTCGGCGACGGCGAGCGCCGCCAGGGCCCCGCCGCCGGGGCCCACGGGCCGGCCGTCGCGGTCCAGCAGGCGCGCCCCGAGAGCGGTCAGCAGCCCCGCCCCGCCATCGGTCGTGGCGCTGCCGCCCACGCCCAGCACGACCGTGCGGGCCCCGTCGTCGAGCGCCGCCCGCAGCAGCTCGCCCGTTCCGCGGGTGGTCGCGGAGAGCGGGGCCCCGGCCCCGGCCGGCAGCCGGCGCAGCCCCGACGCCTCGGCCAGCTCCACCACCGCCGTCCGGTCGGCCGGCCGCAGCGCGTACGCGGCCACGACCGGCTCCCCCACCGGCCCCGTCACCCTCGCCTCGCGCCGTTCGAAACCCGAGGCCAGCGCCGCGGCCACGGTGCCGTCGCCGCCGTCCGCGACCGGCAGCGCGCTCACCGTCACACCGGGCGCCGCCCGGCGCAGCCCGGCCGTCAGATGGCCGGCGACCTCGACGGCCGTCAGCGATCCCTTGAACTTGTCCGCGGCGATCAGTACGCGTGTCGCATCCGCCACCGTGCATCCCCTCGCTTCCGGGTCGCGCCGCGGTGACCCTACCCGGGGGACTGTCGCGCCACCCACGCCGCGACGGCGGCGCGCCAGCCCGACCGATCAGGCGTTTTCCGGCCATAGTGGGGCGTCATGAGCACCGAAAGCACCGAGCCGCGCTCACCGCAGGACGAACCCCCGGACATGCCCCTCGTCGTCATCGGCGGCGCCGCGGTGCTGGCGGTGGTGGCGTGGGCGGCCCTGGGCAAGCACTCGTTCGACCGGGTGTCGACGACGGCCCTGAGCTGGGTGCTGTCCAACTTCGCCTGGCTGTTCGTGGTCGCGGCCGACGTGTTCCTCGTGCTGTGCGTGGTGATCGCCGTGAGCCGGTACGGCCGCATCCGGCTGGGTGCGGACGGCTCGCAGCCGGAGTTCGGCAACCTCGCCTGGATCGCGATGATGTTCAGCGCCGGCATGGGCATCGGCCTGATGTTCTACGGCGTCGGCGAGCCGCTGCAGCACTTCGTCGTCCCGCCCCCGGGCACCGGGGTCGTCGCGAACTCCCCCGCGGCCGCCCGCACCGCCCTGGAGTACTCCTTCTTCCACTGGACCCTGCACCCCTGGGCCATCTACGGCATGGCCGGTCTCGCCCTGGCCTACGCCGGCTTCCGCAAGGGCCGCGGCAACCGGCTCAGCTCAGTGTTCGTCCCCCTGCTGGGCGCACGGCGGGCGGACGGCTGGCCGGGACGGGCCATCGACCTGCTCGCCGTCTTCGCGACGGTCTTCGGCACGGCGACCAGCCTCGGCCTGGGCGCCCTGCAGGTCTCCAAGGGCCTCAACATCACCACGGGCGTCAAGGACTCCACGTCCCTCGAACTCGTCATCATCGCCTCGCTCTCCGCCGCGTTCGTCCTCTCCGCCTTCTCGGGGCTGCACAAGGGCGTGAAGTGGCTGAGCACCCTCAACATCGCGCTCGCGGCGTGCCTGATGCTGTTCGTGTTCCTCCTCGGCCCGACCGTCTTCGTGCTCAACGCCGTCCCCTCGGCCACCGGCGGCTACCTCCACGACCTGCTGACGCTCGCCACCCGCACGGGCGCGTTCACCGACTCGAAGTGGCTCGGCGCCTGGACGATCTTCTACTGGGCGTGGTGGCTCTCCTGGGCGCCGTTCGTCGGCACGTTCATCGCCCGCATCTCGCACGGCCGCACGATCCGCGAGTTCCTCATCGGGGTGCTCCTGGTGCCCAGTGGGGCGACGGTGGTGTGGTTCTGCGTGATGGGCGGCAGCGCGCTGCGCCTGGACATGACCGGTGCCGCCGACATGGCCGGCACCGTGAAGGAGGGCGCGGAGGCGTCGCTGTTCGCCCTGCTGGACACCCTGCCGCTGGCCACGCTGACGTCGTGGATCGCGATGGCGCTGGTGATGACGTACTTCATCACCAGCGCGGACTCCGCGTCGCTGGTGATGGGCTCCCTCTCCAGCCGCGGCGCGCTCCACCCGCGGACCTGGCTGGTGGTCGTCTGGGGCGTCCTCATGGCCGCGGTCGCGGCCGTGCTGCTGGTGGCCGGGGGCCTGACGTCCCTGCAGTCGGCGACGATCCTGGTGGCGCTGCCGTTCGTGGTGGTGATGCTCGCGCTGTGCTGGTCCCTGCTGCGGGAGCTGCGCACCGACCCGGGTGCCGGCCCGGCCCGGCACCACGCGATCCACGGCCTGGGCGACGCCCTGCGCACGATGGTCGGCGAGGCCGTCTCGGAGCACGGCCCGGTACGGCATCCACGGCTGCGGCGGGTGGCGGAGAGCGCTCGCGAGCGCGGGAACGACGACGCCCCCTGACGGGCGCCGCGGCGGCGAGGGCGGTACGGTACGGGGCCCCAGCGGGCCCCCAGCGGGTGCGGCCGGCCGGTGTCTCCGGGCGCGGGCAGCCTGGTCGGCCACGGGGTCGGCCGGAACGGGCCCGTCGGCCGCGGGAGCCCGCCCGGCTCAGGGCCCGGCTGTCACCGGGTCCGCCTGGCTCAGGGCCCGCCCGCCACCGGGTCCGCCCGGCTCAGGGTCCGCCCGGCTCAGGGCCCGAGCACGCCGCGCCACGCGCCCGGCTCCGGGCCCGCCCGGCCCCGTGGTCGGCCGGAACGGGCTCGCCGCCTCCGCCCGTCAGAACAGCCACTGCTCGTCGCCGCGTTCGAAGGCCAGCAGTCGCCGCTTGCGGTCCAGGCCGCCGCCGTAGCCGGTGAGGCTGCCGGTGGAGCCGATGACGCGGTGGCAGGGGACGATGATGCCGATCGGGTTCTTGCCGTTGGCGAGGCCGACGGCCCGGGAGGCGCCGGGGGAGCCGATGCGGGCGGCGAGTTCGCCGTAGGAGAGGGTCTGCCCGTAGGGGATCTGCCGCAGGGCCTCCCAGACCCGCCGCTGGAAGGTCGTGCCGTCCAGGCGCAGCGGCAGGTCGAAGCCGGTCGCGTCGCCCTCGAAGTAGGCGGCCAGCTGGCGGGTGGCCTCGGGGAAGGGCCCCTCGTCGTCGCGTTCGCCGAAGCTCTCCTCCGGCGGCCGGTGGCGCTGACCGGTCATGTAGAGGCCGCACAGGACGCCGTCGGCGGCGACGAGGGTCAGCTGCCCGTAGGGGCTGTCGATGACGGTGTGGACGCGGGACATGGTGGTGTTCCGTTCAGACGGTGGCGGGCATGCGGGCGGCGGCGTGGTCGTCGGCCGACCACAGGTACTGGACGGCGTACGCGCGCCAGGGCCGCCAGGCGGCGGCGTGCCGGGACAGGGCGGCGGGCGTGCCGGGCAGGCCGGTGCGGGCGGCCGCCCGCCGTATGCCGAGGTCGGTGGGGAGGAAGGCGTCGGGGTCGCCGAGGCCGCGCATGGCTATGAGCCCGGCCGTCCACGGTCCGATGCCCGGGAGCGCGGCGAGCCGGTCGCGGGCCTTGGCCCAGTCGCTGCCGACGCCGAGGGCGAGCTCGCCGCTCGCCAGTGCCTCCACGGTGCGGACGAGGGTGGCCCGGCGCCCGGCGGGCATGGCCAGGGCCCCGGGGTCCAGGGCGGCGAGGGCCTGCGCGGAGGGGAAGAGGTGGGTGAGGCCGCCGTCCGGGACGGCGACGGGCTCGCCGTGTGCTGCCACCAGACGGGCGGCGAGGGTGCGGGCGGCGGCGGTCGACACCTGCTGGCCGAGGACGGCGCGTACGGCGAGCTCTTCGGCGTCCACCGTGCGCGGCACGCGCCGGCCGGGGTTCTTGTCGACGAGCGGCGCGAGGTGGGGGTCGGTGCGCAGGTGCGTGTCGACGGCCTCGGGGTCGGCGTCGAGGTCGAGGAGCCGGCGGCAGCGGCTGATGGCGCCGGCCAGGTCGCGCTGGTCGGTGAGGGCGAGCCGGCAGGCGATGTGGTCGGGGCGCGGGCTCAGGGCGACCGTCCCGTGGCCGTAGGGCAGGCGCAGGGTGCGGTGGTACGCGCCGTCGCGCCACTCCTCCACGCCGGGCACTGCGGTGGCGGCGAGCAGGCCGAAGAGGTTGTCGGGGCACAGGGGCGCGCGGAAGGGCAGGCGCAGCGTGAGGGTGCCGGGGGCGGCCGGGACGCCCGTGCCCGAGGCGCGGGTGCGCAGCTCGGTGGGGGTGAGCGCGAAGACCTCGCGCACGGTCTCGTTGAACGTGCGGATCGAGGCGAAGCCGGCGGCGAACGCCACGTCGGCCATGGGCAGTGCGCTGGTCTCGATGAGGATGCGGGCGGTCTGGGCGCGCTGGGCGCGGGCCAGGGCGAGGGGTCCGGCGCCGAGTTCGGCGAGGAGCTGGCGTTCGACCTGCCGGGTGCTGTAGCCGAGGCGGTCGGCGAGGCCCTGGACGCCCTCGCGGTCGACCGTGCCGTCGCCGATGAGGCGCATGGCGCGGGCGACGAGGTCGGCGCGCTCGTTCCAGCGGGGGGAGCCGGGGACGGCGTCGGGTCTGCAGCGTTTGCAGGCCCGGAATCCGGCCTGCTGGGCGGCGGCCGCACTCGGGTAGAAGGTCATGTTCCGGTCCTTCGGCGGCGCGGCCGGACAGCTGGGGCGGCAGTAGATGCGCGTGGTGAGGACGGCGGTGAAGAACCAGCCGTCGAAGCGCGCGTCCCGGGAGCGGACGGCCCGTACGCAGCGGTCGAAGTCGGTGTGCATGGTTCAAGGATCGGGGGCGGAGGGGGGTCGGGGCTCGCGGAAATCCGACATCGCGATATGCGTGTCAATGACGGTTGACAGCCTCTGCGCTGTCATCCTAGGTTGACAGCATGGCCGGAACGGATGCGAAGGAAGCGGTCGGTACCACCGAGGCCGCCATGAACCCGGATCCCCAGGTGGGATTGCGGGCGGTCGCCGCTCTGCGGCGCCTGGTCGAGCGCCTGGAGGAACTCCAGGTCGCCGGTGCACGACGGCAGGGCTGGTCCTGGGAGGAGATCGGGGCCGCGCTGGGAGTCAGCAGGCAGGCAGTCCACAAGAAGCACGCGCGGAGGTAGGCATGTTCCAGCGGTTCACCAAGGAAGCGCGCGAAGTGGTGATCGACGCGCAGGAGCAGGCGCGCTCGCTCCGGCACCCGGAGATCGGCCCGGAGCATCTCCTGCTCGCGATGGTCCACCGGGACCGGGCGCCCGGAGCCGCCACGCTGGCACGGCTGGGGATCACGCCGCAGGCATGCCGGGCGGCACTCACGGCACCGGACGCCCCCTTCGACAAGAGCGACGCGGAGGCGCTGCGGGCGTTCGGCATCGACCTCGACGCGGTGCGGGGGCGGGCGGAGGACGTCTTCGGAAGGGGAGCACTGGACGCCGTCCCACCGCCCACACCGGGGACCCGACGGCTGTTCGGCCGCGACCGGGATCGCAAGCGCCACCTGCCCTTCACCCGGCGGGCCCGGAAGGCGCTGGAACGGTCGCTGCGCGAGGCACTGGCGCGCCGGGACGACCGCATCGGGGTCGAGCACGTGCTGCTGGGCGTCCTGGACACGGAGGACCGGGCGACGGCCGGCCTCTTCCGCCGGCTCGGCACGGACACGGCGGCGGTACGCGCGGACGTCGTGGCGGACCTGGGCCGGGCGGCGGCGTAGCGCGAGGCACCGCCGGGCGCGCCCTTCGGTAGCCGGGGGGGAGTCACGGGCCGGGGGGCCTTACGTGCATGACCCAGGCACCTGAGCCCTCCACGCAACCGCCGGACCGGGCCCCGGCACCGGACGGCGCCCGCCCCGCCCCGCCTCCTACGCGGCGCCCTGTCGCAGGTGGCGCCAGGCGGCCTTTGCCGCGTGGTGGCCGGACATTCCGTGGACTCCCGGGCCCGGCGGGGTCGCGGAGGAGCAGAGGAAGACCGCCGGGTGGGACGTGGCGTACGGGACGCGGGCCAGGCGGGGGCGGATCAGCAGGCGCAGGCCCGCCACCGAGCCCGTCGCGATGTCCCCGCCCACGTAGTTGGCGTTGCGGGCGGCCAGCTCCGGCGGCCCCGCCGTGGCCCGGGCGAGGACCAGGTCGCCGAAGCCCGGGGCGAAGCGCTCGATCTGGCGCTCGATCACCTCGGTGGCGTCGCCCTCCCAGCCGCTGGGCACGTGCCCGTACACCCAGAAGGTGTGCTTGCCCTCGGGGGCGCGGGTGGGGTCGACGATGCTGGGCTGGGCGGTGATGAGGAACGGTACGGCGGGGTCGTCGCCGTGGACGGCGGCCCGCAGGGCCTCGCCGATCTCGCCCATGGTGGGGCCGACGTGGACCGTGCCGGCCCGCCGGGCGGCCTCGGCGGTCCAGGGCACCGGGCCGTCCAGCGCATAGTCGATCTTGAAGACGCTGGGCCCGTAGCGGAAGCGCGGGAAGGCGTTGCCCAGGCCGGCGATGCGGGCCAGGGCGGTGGGCGAGGTGTCGAAGAGGAAGGTCCGGGCGGGGGGCAGGTCGTCGAGGTGCTTCACCTCGAAACCGGTGTGCACGGTGCCGCCCAGCTCCCGCAGGTACGAGGCGAGCGCGTCGGCGATCGCCTGCGAGCCGCCGCGGGGCACGGGCCAGCCGCACTCGTGGGCGGCGAGGGCGAACATCAGGGCCATGCCCCCGGTGCCCAGGGCGCCCAGCGGCGCGATGCCGTGCGCGGCGAGCCCGGCGAACAGGCCGCGGGCCTTCTCGTCCCGGAAGCGGGTCCGGGCCAGCAGCGTGGCGGACTGGCCCGCGGCCAGCCCGAAGCGGGCGTACGTGAGCGGGTCGCGCGGCAGCCCGTCCCACTGCGTGCGCAGGAAGTCGGCGGCGAGGGTGTCCCACCGGCCGTGGAAGGGCGCGACGAGCCGCCGGTAGGCACCGGCGTCGCGCGGGCCCAGCGAGCGGGCCGTCTCGCCGATCAGCCGGGAGAGGACAGCCGCCGTGCCGTCCGGGAAGGGGTGCGCCATCGGCAGGTCGGGGTGGATCCACTCCAGGCCGTGCCGGCCGAGCGGCATCGCGCTGAAGGCGGGCGAGCGCACGGCGAGGGGGTGCACGGCGGAGCACGGGTCGTGGCGGAAGCCCGGGAGGGTCAGCTCCTCGGTGCGGGCGCCGCCGCCGACGACGTCGGCGGCCTCGAACACCTCCACGGACAGGCCCCTGCGGGCCAGTTCGACCGCGGCGGTCAGCCCATTGGGCCCCGCTCCCACGACGACCGCGTCGAGCATGGTGGCCACCGGACGGGCTCCCCTCGTGTCCCTGCGTGTCAGCCGGCGGACGCCAGCAGGTCCAGGATATGCCGCAACGTCATCTCGTCCCGCGCGGCACTGAAGGGCAGCGCGTTGCCGCCCGCGATACGGAACGGCTCCTTGGCGACGGTGCCGCTGGCCCCGCCCGCCTCGGAGACCAGCAGCAGGCCGGCGGCGTGGTCCCAGGCGTTCTCCCAGGAGAAGGCCACGGCGTCGAGGACGCCCTGCGCGATGTGGAGGTATTCGAGCCCCGCCGAGCCGCAGGGGCGCGGCGCCACCCCGTCCGTCCGCAGCGCGTCCAGCACCCGCTTCTGCTCGTCGGTGGTGAAGTCGTAGTGCGAGGTGGCCACTTCCAGGTCCCGGCCCGGCTCGGGCGAACCGGATCGCAGCGGCACGCCGTTGAGCACCGCCCCCTCCCCCTTGCGGGCTATCGCCATCAGCTCCAGGGCCGGCGCGTAGGTCCAGGAGGCGAGCAGTTCGCCGCGGTGCGCGAGGCAGACCAGGGTGGCGAAGCCGGGGTCGCCGTTCACGAACTGCCGGGTGCCGTCGACCGGGTCGACGATCCACACCGGCTCCTCGCCGCACAGCGAGGCGAGGATGCGCGGGTCGGCGTGCACCGCCTCCTCGCCGACGACGACGGATCCGGGCAGCAGGGCCGTCAGCGCGTGCGTGAGGTGTTCCTCCGCGAGCCGGTCGGCGACGGTCACGAGGTCGTGGGGGCCGTTCTTCTCGACGATCTCGTCCGCGGCGAGCTGCCGGAAGCGCGGCAGGATCTCGGCGGCGGCCGCCTTGCGGACCACTTCCTCGACATCGTTCACATCACCTGCGAGAAATTCATCGATCATACGAACCATCGAACCACGTCGCACCGACAATCGGTGATGCGGTGATGGCCGCATGGTGTCCCCGGAGTGAACCCCTCGCCGGCCCTGCTGCCGGGGCGGGCTCAGGAGGGCAGGTCCTTGAGCCACTGCGCGACACCGCCGTGGTGGGAGCAGGTGCCCCTGCGGTGCGCGGAGTAGGAGGACGTGCCGTCGTTGCAGATCGCGGAGGCGCCGCTGTGCGAGCCGCCCGTGGTGGACGACGAGCCGCCGCCTCCCCCGGTGGATGTGGAACCGGAACCGCCGGACCCGCCCGAGACGGCGCCGCCGAGGGAACCCGCGTCAGCCTTGGCCGGCGGCGTGGGCGAGGGGGTCGGCGAGGCGCTGCTCGGCGAGGGCGTGGGGGTGGGTGTCGGGCTGGGTGTGGGCGTGGCGGTGGGCCCGGCTATCTCCGACGGTGTCGTCGTCGAGACGGTCGGCTTCGGGTCCTGCGTCTTCTTGCCGTCGCCGTCGTCGCAGGCGACGGCGCCGAGTCCCAGTGCCAGCGCGGCGAACAGCGCCGCACAGGCCCGTGCGGTCCGCCGCGCGGTGAACGTGCTCACGATGAGGATTCCCCCCGGTGTACTGCTGCGCGAAGCAGTTCCGCGCATGGCTCCGCACCCGGTCGCGAGCCGGCGCCCGGCGGTCCGGGAGGGCGGGGTGGGGGGTGGTCAGAGTGTATGGGGCATCGCGGCGAACGCGTGGCCAGATGACGGAGTTACGGTTGATTCGCTGCCGGCCGACCGGGCCGGCCGGAGGAAGCAAGATGGAGGGTGCGCCGTGCACGGTGAATACAAGGTGCCGGGCGGCAAGCTCGTCGTCGTCGATCTGGACGTCGCGGACGGGGCGCTGCGTGACGTGCGGGTGGCCGGGGACTTCTTCCTGGAGCCGGACGAGGCGCTGCTCGACATCAACCGCGCCCTGGAAGGCGCCGACGCGGACCTGCCCGCTCCGGAGCTCGCCGCCCGGATCGACGCCGCCCTGCCCGAGGGCACGGTCATGTTCGGCTTCTCGTCGGAGGCCGTGGGCGTGGCGGTGCGCCGGGCGCTGGCGAACGCCACGGACTGGCACCACTACGACTGGCAGCTGATCCACGACGGCCCCCAGTCCCCCACCCTGCACATGGCCCTGGACGAGGTCCTGACCGCCGAGGTGGCGGCCGGCCGGCGGCCGCCGACGCTGCGGGTATGGGAGTGGGAGTCCCCGGCGGTGGTCATCGGGAGTTTCCAGTCGCTCCGGAACGAGGTGGACCCCGAAGGTGCCGAACGCCACGGGATGACCGTGGTGCGGCGCATCAGTGGCGGTGGGGCCATGTTCGTAGAGGCTCAGAGCACCATCACCTACTCCCTGTACGTTCCGGACGCACTGGTGCAGGGGCTGTCCTTCGCCGACAGCTACGCCTACCTCGACGACTGGGTGCTGGCGGCCCTCGGCGACATGGGCATCAAAGCCTGGTACCAGCCGCTCAACGACATCGCCACCGACGCCGGCAAGATCGCGGGCGCGGCGCAGAAGCGCATGGTCACCGGCGACGGGGCCGTGCTGCACCACGTGACCATGGCCTACGACATCGACGCCGAGAAGATGCTCGACGTGCTGCGCATCGGTAAGGAGAAGCTCTCCGACAAGGGCACCAAGAGCGCGAAGAAGCGCGTCGACCCGCTGCGCCGCCAGACCGGTCTGCCGCGCTCCGCGGTCATCGAGAAGATGATCGAGACCTTCCGCGGCCGGTACGGCCTGGCGGAAGGCTCGGTCACCCCCGGGGAGCTGGCGCGGGCCGAGGAGCTGGCGGCGACGAAGTTCGCCTCGGCGGAGTGGACGGCACGGGTGCCGTAGCCGCCCGGGCGGCCTGCGTCAGAACATGCGCCACGGCGCGTGTCCGAGCATGCGCCGGAGCGTGCCTCAGAACAGCTTCCGCAGGTCGATCGCGTCGCTGAACGCCTTCATTCCCGCATCGTTGGGGTGCAGGTGGTCGCCGCCGTCGAAGCGCGGCAGCATGCGGTCCGGGTGGCGGGGGTCGCGAATGGCGGCGTCGAAGTCGAACACGGCGTCGTAGACGGGGCTGTTGCGCAGGTGCCGGTTGATGGCGACGCGCTCGGCCTCGGCCCCGGCCGTGCAGTCGAAGAAGCCGCCGCACGGCGCGATGGTGGCGGCGACGACGCGCATGCCGCGCCGGTGGGCGACGTCCGCCATCCTGGTGAGGGCGCCAACGACCTCGTCGGCCTTCGTGCCGGCGCGGATGTCGTTGACGCCCTCGAAGATCACGACGGTCCGGGCGGAGGTCTGGGCCAGGACGTCGCGCTCCAGGCGGTGTTCCGCGCTGACCCCGCTCCTGATCGTGCTGGTGCCCTCGCCCGTGTAGCGGTCGGTCACGACGCGGTTGCCGGAGATGCCGTGGTTGAGGACGCCGAGCCGGGGCACCGCGTGCTGCCCGAGCAGCCGCCGCGACAGCAGGTCGGGCCAGCGGCCGTTGGCCCCGGGCGTGGCGCGTTCGCCGTCGGTGATGGAGTCGCCGAGGGCCACCACGGAGCCGGGCCCGCCGCCGACGTCCACGCCAGTCAGCAGCGGCCAGCCGTCCAGCTGCTGCCCGTAGGCGTCGCCGCCCCGGTCGCCGGTGCGGTCGCCGGCGCCGTCGGCGCTGAGGTAGGAGACCTGGTTGCTGTAGCTGTGCACGGGCAGCGCCCGTACGGTGCCCGGCAGGTGGATGCTGACCAGCAGGTTGGTGTCCGGCGGTACGCGGAAGCCCACGGGGTCGCTGAACTGCTGCGCCCCGGCGGGGATTTCGGCCGCGCTGCGGCCGGCGAAGGCCAGCGGTACGGGGCGGCCGTCCGCGGCCGCCCCGCGGCCCTGCACCGCCACGGTGGCACGGCCGATGCGGACGGGTAGCTGGGAGAAGGTGTTCTCCAGCCGGATGCGGGTGCGCGGGCCGCCCGCGCTGCTGTGCACGATCAGCCGCAGCGTCCGGTCGGTCCACGGGCCCACCGTCGCGTACCCGGACGTGGACGCCGCCCAGCTGCCGGTCCACCCGTTCGAGGGAGCGCGCAGGGCGAGGGAGAAGACGTGGAGGTCGCTCGTGGGGCCGTCGGCGGGCAGCACCACGGCGGCGATCTCCCGGGAGCGTTCGACGGGCACGCTCACCACGTAGAGGCGGGTCGTCTCGGTCCGCCGGCCGCCCGTGGTGTTGCGGTGCGGCAGCCCCACGGCCTTGGTGGTCAGCGGCCCGTGACGCCAGTCGGGCGCCTGCAGGCGGTAGGGGCTCTGCGAGCCGTCGCGGTAGCGGATCGTGCCCGTGCCGTCGGAGCCGCTCCGCTCCCCCACCGGGGAGCTGCTCGCCACCAGGAAGGAGAGGGCGTCCCCGCGGCCGTTCAGCCGCACCGCCTGCCCGTCGGCGACCACGTTGTCGGGCGTCCCGGGCCGCGTCCGGGGCCAGGTGAGTGCGGCGCCGTCGACGGCGATCGTACGACCCCGGGTCCAGCCGGCGGCCCTGAGGTCCTGGGCCGAGTAGGAGCTGCCCCGGCCGTCGAAGTCGGCGTCCTGCGGGTGGGCGTCGTCGCTGACGGCCCTGTTGTCGAAGAGCCGCTCCAGGGGGAGCGCTTCCCGGTGCGGCACGCCCGCGGCGTGCGCCGGGGCGCCGGTCAGGGCGAGGGCGCACACCGCTCCGGCCGCGAGCACCGCCGCCGCGAACGCGCGGGCGGCGGGCGGTCTGTGACGTGCGTTGTCCGTGGGCTGCGTCGTCCGGAGCATGTGCGTCATGCCTCCCAGCGTTCCCCGCTCTGCACGTGGCGGGATGAAGTTAGGGAGGCACCAGGGGAACGTCAAGGAGGCCAACCGGCCACGTCGGGCGCAGCGCGCCTGTGGTGGGGCCATCCGTGGGAGTGAGATCCTGGCCAGTATGAACATTCCCTTCTTGGACAGCTGGCGCAAGCGGCACGGCCCGGCGCACGGGGTGGCGCTGCCCGAGGCGGCCGACCGGGGGCCGGAGGGCCTGGCCGAGCTGCTGTCGGAGTGCGAACTGCTGCGTGCGCACGCGCAGTCGGCGGGGATCGCACTCGACGACTCGCCGTCGTCCCTGGAGGCGCTGGACCAGCTGCAGCCGCGCTGGCGTGAGGACCCGGAACTGGTGCCCTGGCTCGGTAACGACGCGGGGCTGTACCTGGGCACGGTCATCGTGCGCACGGTCACGGGCGCGGGCTGGTGGATCTGGCCGGACGGGCAGCCGGTGGTCCGGCTGGCCAGCGGGCGGGAGATCGACGTGGTCGAGGCGGGCCAGTCGTGGGCGGCGGACGGCGCCCCGGAGCTGTCGCAGCTCTACGCGGAGGTCGCGGAGAACTGACCCGGCGCCGGACGGTGTCAGCGGGCAGGCCGGACGGTGTCAGCTGGTGAAGGGGATGGTGTACTCCAGGCGCCAGCGGTCGGCCCGGACGACGATGTCGGAGGTCTCCACGGCGCGGTCCTCGCCGTCGAAGTGGGTGCGCTCGACGACGGTGACGCACTGGCCGGCGGCGCAGCCGAGCGCCTCGGCCTCGGGGGTGGTGGCGGGGCGGGAGCCGACGAGCTCGCGGGCCCGGACGACGCGGATGCCGATGGCGGCGAGCCGGCCGCGCACTCCGCGCCGGGCGTAGGGGCCGCGCTCGGGGAGGGCGACGTCGGTGCCCTCGGTGATGGTCAGGGGCTCCCAGCTGGTGGCCAGCTGCACGGGGTGCCGGTTGGCCAGGTATTCGTACTGGGTGCACAGCACGGGCTCGCCCGGGCCGATGCCCAGGCGTTCGGCGATGCCGGCGGGGGCGGGGGTCTCGCTGGAGGACGCCTCCCACGTCAGCGCCGTGCCGCGGTCGCCGGCACCGGCCGGGGACGCCTCGTCGCCGGCGGCGTAGCCGCGGATCTTGGCGGCGAAGGGCGAGTCGACGGCGCCGGTGGAGCGCAGCAGGGTGCCGAGCGGGGCCCGGTCGGCGACGAAGACGCCCCGGCCGAACTGTCCTTCGGCGTAGCCGGCGGCCTTCAGGACGCGGACCGCGCGGTCGACGGTCTGGTCGCTGGCCTCGTAGGCCCGTTTGAGCTCGGAGCGGGAGGGGATGCGGTCGCCGACCACCAGGGCGCCCTCGTCGATCCGTTGCCGCAGGTCGTCCGCGATGCGCAGGTATACGGGCCTGCTGTCACCCACACCGGGCTCCCTTCCCCCTCTGCTTCCCCCCGTCCGCCCCCACAGGCTAGGTACCCAGGCTCGGTCTGTGTACCTAGGGCAAATGGCGGCCTCTGCGGCTCCGATCCGGCCCATTCCCGGGAGGTGTGCGTGTCAGCACGGAAGTCCCGTTTTCGATGCGGATAGTTTGCGGCGACTGCGAGACAGCTGAGAGTGGATAGGGCTGGGTATGGCCGTCGATCCGTTGATCGAACTGAGGGACGTCAACAAGCACTACGGCACGCTGCACGTGCTGCGGGACATCAACCTCACCGTCGGCCGCGGGGAGGTGGTCGTGGTCATCGGCCCCTCCGGCTCCGGCAAGTCCACACTGTGCCGCACCATCAACCGCCTCGAACCGGTGGAGTCCGGCACCGTCCTGCTCGACGGCCGGCCGCTGCCGGCGGAGGGGCGGGAGCTGGCCCGGCTGCGCACCGAGGTCGGCATGGTCTTCCAGTCGTTCAACCTCTTCGCCCACAAGACGGTGCTGGCCAACGTCTCCCTGGCCCAGGTCAAGGTCCGCAAGCGCGGCAGGGAGGAGGCCGACCGGCGCTCGCGGGAGCTGCTGGAGCGGGTGGGGCTGCTCGCCCACGCCGAGAAGTACCCCGCGCAGCTCTCCGGCGGCCAGCAGCAGCGCGTGGCCATCGCCCGGGCGCTGGCCATGGACCCCAAGGCGCTCCTCTTCGACGAGCCGACCTCCGCCCTCGACCCCGAGATGATCAACGAGGTGCTGGAGGTCATGCAGCAGCTCGCCCGGGACGGGATGACGATGGTCGTCGTCACCCACGAGATGGGCTTCGCCCGCTCGGCCGCCAACCGCGTGGTCTTCATGGCGGACGGCCGCATCGTCGAGGACCGCACGCCCGAGGAGTTCTTCACCGCGCCCGAGAGCGAGCGCGCCAAGGACTTCCTCTCCAAGATCCTCAAGCACTGAGGGGGTGACGGCACCCATGAGACGCCTCGTCGCCGCGCTCGCCCTCGCGGCCCTGCTGACCGCCGGATGCGGCAAGGAGGGCAGCCCGCCCGTCAAGGGACCCCAGCCCGACCAGCTGCCCGTCTACCCCGTCGCCACCGGGTTCCGGCTGCCGGACTCCCCGACCTGGACGGCCGCCAGGCGCCGCGGCCACCTCGTGGTCGGCGCCAAGGAGGACCAGCCCTACCTGGGCCAGAAGGACCCCGCCACCGGCGCCTACTCCGGCTTCGACATCGAGATCGCCAAGATGATGTCCGCCTCGCTCGGCTTCGACCCCAAGACGGTCTCCTTCCGCACCATCGCCTCCGCCAACCGCGAGACCGCCCTGCAGAACGGCCAGATCGACTACTACGTCGGCACCTACACCATCAACGACCTGCGCAAGAAGCAGGTCGGCTTCGCCGGGCCGTACTACATCGCCGGGCAGTCGCTGCTGGTCCGCAAGGACGAGGACGACATCCACGGCCCCCAGGACCTGGCGGGCAAGCGGGTCTGCTCGGCGGCCGGCTCCACCCCGCTGCAGCGCATCCAGCGCGACTACCCCAAGGCCGTCGCCGTCGCCTACGACACCTACTCGATCTGCGTGGACAACCTCCTCAGCCTCCAGGTGGACGCCGTCACCACCGACGACACCATCCTCATGGGCTTCGCCGCCAAGGCCCCCGACGCGCTGAAGGTGGTGGGCGCGCCCTTCTCCAAGGAGCCCTACGGCATCGGGGTGCCCCGCGGCGACACCGCGCTGCGCTTCGCCCTCGACGACGCCGTCACGGCGCACGAGAAGAACGGCGACTGGAAGCGGGCCTACGACGCGACCCTGGGCCTGTCGGGAGTGCCCGCCCCGCAGCCGCCACCCGTCGACCGCTACCCGGCGGGCTGAGGAGGACCTCCGTGGACGTACTGACCGACAACCTCTCCCTCTACGGCGAGGGCCTGCTCGGCACCATCGAGCTCACCGTCTACGCCTCGCTGCTCGCGCTCGTCCTCGGCTTCGTCATGGCCTCGTTCCGGGTGGCGCCCGTCGGCTCGCTGCGCGTCTTCGGCACGGTGTGGGTGACGGTGCTGCGCAACACCCCGCTCACCCTGCTGTTCTTCGCGGTGATGCTGGGGCTGCCGCGCTTCGGGATCGTCCTGCCCTTCCAGCTCTTCGCGGTCCTCGCCCTGGGCTCCTACACCTCCGCCTTCATCTGCGAGGTGCTGCGCTCGGGCATCAACACCGTGCCCACCGGCCAGGGCGAGGCCGCCCACAGCCTGGGCATGACCTTCGCCCAGACCCTCGGCGACGTCGTCCTCCCCCAGGCGTTCCGGTCCGTCATCCCGCCCGTCGGCTCGACGCTGATCGCGCTCGCCAAGAACTCGGCGATCGCCGGGTCGTTCAGCGTCACCGAGCTCCTGGGCACGTACAAGCCGCTCAACGAGCTGGGCTACAGCATCGTCTGGTCCTTCGTCTGGATCGCCGTCGGCTATCTGCTCGTGACCCTGTCCATCAGCGCGATCTTCAACGTGCTGGAGAAGCGCTGGGGGATCGCCCGATGACCACCGCCCTCTACGACATCCCGGGACCGCACGCCCGCCGCCGCCACCTCCTCTACGGCCTGCTGGCCACCGTGGTGATCCTCGGGATCGTCGCCTGGGTGCTCTACCTCCTCTTCGACACCGGGCAGTTCACGGCCGCCAAGTGGACGCCCTTCGCGTACGAGGGCATCCAGGAACTGCTCCTGGACGGCCTCGGCAACACCCTCAAGGCGTTCGCCTACGCCGCCGTGCTCTCCCTCCTCCTCGGCGGGATCCTCGCCTGCGGCCGGCTCTCCGAGCACCGCGCGCTGCGCTGGACGGCCACGCTCGTGGTGGAGTTCTTCCGGGCCATGCCCGTGCTGGTCATGATCTTCTTCGTCTTCGTCGCCCTCAAGGTCCAGCCGCTGCCGGCCCTGGTCACCGGCCTGACCCTCTACAACGGCTCGGTGCTGGCCGAGGTCTTCCGCACGGGCGTGAACGCCGTCGACCGCGGCCAGCGCGAGGCGGCCTACTCCCTGGGCATGCGCAAGACCCAGGTGATGACGCACGTGCTGGTCCCCCAGGCCGTGCGCGCGATGCTGCCGGCCATCATCAGCCAGCTGGTCGTCGCCCTGAAGGACACCTCGCTCGGCTTCCTCATCACCTACGAGGAGTTCCTCCACGCGGGCAAGCTGATCGCCAGCAACCTCGACTACGACCTCCCCTTCATCCCCGTCGTCATGGTCATCTCACCCGTCTACATCGGCATGTGCATGCTGCTGTCGTGGTTCGCCACCTGGGTGGCGAAGCGGCAGCGGCGCAGCCTGAAGACCCGGAAGGTGGAGGTCGCCGCGGCGGAGCCGGGCCCGCTGCTGCCGGGCGCCGGTCAGCAGCTTCAGGAGCCGCCCAGCCACAGGTCGGGGCCGAAGACCTCGTAGTGGACGTCCGCGGCCGCCACGCCCGCGGCCAGCAGCTGGGCGCGGGCGGCGCGCAGGAAGGGCAGGGGGCCGCAGAGGTAGGCGGTGGTGCCGGCCGGGACGTCGATCAGGGACAGGTCGGCCAGTCCGGTGCGGTCGGCGGGCCAGTCGGCCTGCGGCTGCTCGTACCAGACGTGGGCGGTGGCGTGCGGGAGCTTGGCGACGAGCTGGTCGAGGTCGGTGCGGAAGGCGTGGGTGTCCTCACTGCGGTCGGCGTGGACGGCGATGACGCGGCGGGTGGAGCCGGTGGCGGCGAGGTGGGCGAGCATCGCGGTCATCGGGGTGCAGCCGATCCCGGCGGAGGCGAGCAGCAGCGGCGCGTCGCCGTCGTCGAGGGTCACGTCCCCGAAGGGGTGGCTGAGGAGCAGGGTGTCGCCGGCGGCCACGTGGTCGTGGAGGTGGCCCGAGACCTCGCCCGCGGGGTCGCCGGTCACGCGCTTGACGGAGAACTGCAGAGCGTCCTCCGGCAGTCCGGACAGGCTGTACTGGCGGATCTGCCGGGCACCGTCGGCCAGCGGGACCTGCACGGAGACGTACTGGCCGGGCCGGGCGGCGGGCAGCGGGCGGCCGTCGGCCGGGCGGACGACGAAGGTGGCGACGTCCGCGGTCTCCCGGTGGCGGGCGACGACGCGGTACGTCCGCCAGGTGGCGCCGTGCAGGGCACCCGCCCCGGCGTACAGCCGGGCCTCGATGGCGATGAGGGCGTTGGCCATCAGCCAGTACACCTCGTCCCAGGCGGCGGCCACCTCGGGCGTGACCGCCTCGCCCAGCACCTCGACGATGGCGGCGAAGAGGTGCTCGTGGACGATCCGGTACTGCTCGCGGCCGACGCCGAGCGAGGCGTGCTTGTGGGCGATGCGCGAGAGCATCGCGTCGGGGCGGACGTCCGGGTGCTCGACGAGCGCGGTGGCGAAGGCGGCGACGGCCCCGGCGAGGGCCTGCTGCTGGCTGCCCTCGGCCTGGTTGCCGCGGTTGAACAGGTCGCGCAGCAGCTGCGGATGGGCGGCGAACAGCTTGTCGTAGAAGAGCGGCGTGATCTCTCCGATCGCGCCGCCGACGGCGGGCAGGGTGGCGCGGACGATCTCGGTCGACTTCGGGGACAGCATCGGCGCTCCTCAAATTGGTATCTGAGATTCGTATTTTCGGGTGTGCGAACGGGCCGGGGACCACAGGGGGGGTCAGCTTCCGGGGCGCGTCCCCAGGCTCAGCAGGACCGGACCCGTCGGAGGGCCCGTCAGGTCCTCGACGGTGAGCGGGTCGAGTGCGGCGAAGAACGCCTCCTGGGCGTCGCGCAGCGCCCCGCGCAGCCGGCACGCGCCACGCAGCGGGCAGGGCGGCTCGTCCTCGCAGCCGACGACGTCGCCGGCGCCTTCGA
Organism: Streptomyces sichuanensis; assembly: GCF_020328095.1. NCBI lineage: Bacteria > Bacillati > Actinomycetota > Actinomycetes > Kitasatosporales > Streptomycetaceae > Streptomyces > Streptomyces sichuanensis. Next base: position 215,664 of record NZ_JAIXMK010000001.1, on the reverse strand, counting down.
GGTCGCGCACGAGGCGGCCGACCGAGCCCCGGCGTCCGGCCGGGGTGAGGGCGAGCCCGCCGCCGCGGCCCCGGCGGGCCTCGACGACCCCCAGGTGCTGCAGCCGGCTGACCACCTTGGCGGCGTGGGTGTAGGGCACACCGACGGCGTCGGCCACCTCGCGGGTGGTCGGCGCCGCGTCGGTGGGGTCCTCCACGGCCAGGCGCATGGCGATGCGCAGCGCGATGTCGGTGCTCTTGGTGAGTCGCACGGCACCACCGTAACTAATTGGATTCCTGGAATCCAATTATCTGGGGGCGGTGGGAGCGCAGGCCGACGTCGTAGCGGCGCAGCAGCAGCGCGGCCGTGCTCGCCAGGCCCGCCAGGAGACCGAGCCAGATGCCGAGGGTGTGCAGGCCGGCCGCGTAGCCGAACAGCAGGACCGCGGGCAGTCCGACGAGCCAGTAGCCGACGAGGGTGAGCCGGAAGCCGCCCTTGGTGTCGTCGAGGCCCCGCAGCAGGCCGACGCCGATGTTCTGGGCACAGTCGAAGAACTGCAGGACGGCGACGACGGCCAGCAGCCGGGTGGCCAGCGACAGGGCCGCGTCGTCGCCGGCGCCGAGGAAGGGGCGCAGGAACAGGGCGGGGAAGGCGAGGTAGCCGGCGCCGACGACGGTCATCACGGTGGCGGCGCAGGCCAGGGCGGTGTTCCGCAGGCGCCTAGCGGCCGGGACGTCGCCCAGGGCCAGCTCCCGGCTGACGTTGACGGAGGCGGCGTGGGAGAGGCCCACGGCCACTTGGAAGACGATGTAGACGAGCTGGTTGACGGCGGTGTGGGCGGCGAGCGCGGCGCTGCCGAAGGAGCCGGCCATCAGGGCGGTGAGGGAGAAGAAGCCGGCCTCCGAGCCGTAGGTGGCGGCGATGGGGGTGCCCAGGGCGAGCAGCCGGCGCACCTCGGCGCGGCCGGCCCGCAGGGGGTTCGCGCTCAGCAGGGGGGCGAGCTCGGCGTCCCGGCGGGCCGAGGCGTACAGCGCGGCGAAGGACAGCAGGTGCACCAGGGACGTGGCGACGCCGATGCCGGTGAGGCCGAGCCGGGGCAGGCCCCCGGCGCCGTTGAGGAACGCCCAGTTCAGGGCGGCGTTGACGGCCACGGAGACCAGGGTGATGCGCAGCAGCGCCTGCGGGCGGCGCATGCCGACGGTGAACTGGCGCACCGCCTGGAACCACAGGCAGGGCAGCAGCCCGGGGGCGAGGGCCAGGAGCACGGCCCGGGCCCGGTGGGCGACGTCCGGGTCCTGGCCGAGCAGGGGCAGGCACTGGCCGACGGCGGCCATGAGGACGGCCCCGGCGACGCCCGCCAGGGTGGCCACGGCCATGCCGGCCCGCACGGTGGCACGGATGTCGCCGGCGCCGTCGCGGGACGCCGCCTCGGCCCGGGCGGCGGCCGCGGCCGTGTGGTTGCCGACGGCCGTCACCAGGCCCACGCCCATGGTGCGCAGCTGGTTGAAGAGGACGAGGGCGAGGCCGCCGGCGGCCAGTTCCCGGGTGCCGAGCAGGCCCATCATCACGGTGTCGGTGGTGGTGAGCGCGACCTGGGCGAGCTGGGTGAGGACGAGCGGGACGGCGAGGGAGGCCAGGCCGCGGCAGTCGCGCAGGAGAACGTTCACGCCCACGACGGCATCACCTTCCGCGGAGTTTGGCGAGGACCTCGTCGACCGCCCGTTCCGTGGCGGGGGCGAGGAGGCCGCGGGCGGCCATCCAGTCGTCGTCGAAGACGGTGTCCAGGTACTTCTCGCCGCCGTCGTTGACGAGGGCGACGACGACGGAGCCCGGGGGCAGCGCCGGCAGCCGGCGGAGGGCCTCGTGGACGACCCCGCCGGCGGAACCGCCGATGAGCAGGCCGGTGCGGGCCACCGCGCGGCAGGTGGCGAAGGCCGCGACGTCGCCGACCTTGACGCCCTCGTCGATGAGGCCGAAGTCCACCAGGGCGCCGAGCGGGGCGCCGGCGGGCGTGCCGGTGCCCGACTGGTAGTAGTCGTGGGCCGGCGGGCCGAAGGCGGTGGACCCCTCGGGCTCCACGCCGACGGTCCGCACGCCGGGGAGGATCCGGCGCAGTTCGCGGGCGGTGCCGCACAGCGAGCCGCCGGTGCCGACGGCGGCGACGAGGACGTCCAGGCGGCCGTCGAGGGCCTGGTGCAGCTCGTGGGCGACCGACGCGTAACCGGTGCCGTTGCTGGGGTTGTTGTGCTGTTCGGTGAAGAGGGTGTCGTCCCGGCCGTGGGCCAGGCGCCCGGCCAGCTCCTCGCGGGCGGCGGTGGCCAGGTCGCCGGTGCCGCCGTCGGTGACGTACACCAGCTCGGCGCCCAGGGCGCGCATGGCCCGCAGCTTGTCGGCGCAGGCGTGGTGGTCGACGACGGCGGTGAAGGCGTAGCCGCGTTCGGCGGCGACCACGGCCAGGCCGAGCCCGGTGTTGCCGGAGGTCGACTCGACGATGCGGCCGCCCGGGGGGAGTTCGCCCCGCCGCTCGGCGTCCAGCACCATCTGCCGGGCCATGCGGATCTTCGCGCTGCCGGTGGGGTTGAACATCTCCAGCTTCAGCAGCAGCCGGCTGCCGGTGGCGGTGCGGCACAGCTCCAGCAGGGGGGTGCGGCCGATGAGCTCGGAGAGGCGGGTGACCACGGCGGGCCGGGCGAGTGCCTCGTTCATGGGTTCTGGGCTCCTGTGGGTCAGTGGGCCGGGGCGTGCCGGTCCAGGCGCCAGCGCGGGCGGTCCGCCGGGCCGTCGACGACGACCTTGGGCGGCAGCGGCAGTTCGTGGAAGGGGGATTCGTTGGAGTCCATCTGGTAGCCGGCGGTGTTGGGGTAGACGAGCAGGTCGCCGACGGCGGGGCGGGCGGGGAAGGGCACCTTGCGCCAGCTGACCATGTCGTTCTCCAGGCAGGTCGCCCCGCCCACGCAGGCCGCGTGCGCGGGCGGGCCGGTGGCGGGGCCGGCCGGGGTGAGGAGGACGGGATCGGGCAGGTACTCGCTGTTGAACCACTGCTCGGACAGGCTCAGGCTGCTGCCGTCGACGGTCAGCACGGCGTGGCCGTCGCGGTCCTTGACGCCCTGCACCCGGAAGACGGTCGCACCCGCCCGGTCCAGCAGGGCGCGGCCCGGCTCCAGCATCACGGTGATGCCGGCGTCCCGGAGCAGCCGGCCCAGGGGGCGGTCGTGCCCCGCCGGGACGGTGGCGAGGACGGCGCGCAGGGCGTCGGCGCCGGCCACCGGCGAGTGGTAGGGGTAGAAGCCGTCCGCCGGGAAGACCTTGCCGGCGTGGTAGTGCCCGGGCCGCTGCCGCGCCAGGAAGGCGTACCAGTCGGCGGCGGCCGCGTAGTCGACGGGGAAGCCGCCGCCGATGCCGATCCGGTCGGCCGGCAGGCCGCACTCCCGGGCCCGCCGGCACCAGGTGACGAGCTGTCCGGCCAGGTCGGCGCGAGGGCGCAGGGCGTACCCGGACAGGTGGAAGGCGAAGCCCTCCATCCGGACGACCTCCCCGGCCCCGGCGCAGCGCCGCAGGGCGGCGGCCGTCTCGGCGTCGTCGAGCCCGAAGCGGCTGTGCTGCCCGGGGGGCCGGTGGCGCAGCAGCACCCTGGCCGGCCGCGCCTGGGCGGCCAGGGCCAGGAGGTGGTCCAGCTCCCCCGGGGAGTCCACGGCGATCAGGCAGCCCTGCAGCAGGGCCACGCGCAGCAGGTACCCGTGCTTGGCGGGGCCGGTGACGGTGATGTCCGTCCCCCGTACGCCGTGGGCGAGGGCTTCGCGCAGCTCCCCGGCGGAGGAGACGTCGACGCCCGCGCCCGCCGCGGCGCAGCGCTCGACCCACACGGCCGCCTTGTTGGCCTTCTTCGCGTAGGACACCTCCCCCGTCACCCCCGCCTCGGCGAGGGCGGCGCGGAAGGCGGCGAGGTTGGCGTCGAAGTGCTCGGGGAGCAGGAAGTGGAACGGGCCGCCGAAGGCGTGGGAGAGCTCCTGCAGCAGCCCGCTGGCGAGCACCTGCGCCGTCCGCCGGTCGGGGCGGGCGGGCAGCGCAGGTGCACTCGTGCCGGTCATCGCCACAGCGGCACCCTGGTTCCCAGGCCCCGGGCGAGGGCGAGCCGGGCGAAGCGGTGGCCCAGCGCGATGTCGGTGACGACGAGCCCGCTGTTGTAGGCGAAGACCCGCTCCCCCGGGTCGGTGCGCCCGGCGGCGGTGCCGGCGATCACGGCGGGGAACTCGGCGTCGACGGCGGGCAGGGCGCCGCTCGCGTCGGCCATGTCGGTGCCGGTGACGCGCATCTGGGCCTCGCTGGTGGCCACGACCCGGTCGGCCTCGTGCAGCGTGGAGGGGGCCAGTCCGTGGCCGACGAGGACGGCGAGGGAGCCGGGCCGCAGCGAGGCGGCCGGCACGGCGGCGGGGGTGCCCGGGCCGGCGGTGGCGAGCACGACGTCGGCGGCCGCTGCCGCCTTGTCGGGGTCGGTGACGACCTCCACGGACCGGTCGGGGAAGTCCGCGCGCAGCTGCGCGCGGACCGCCGCGACGCCTTCGGGGTGGGTGCCGTAGAGCATCAGGTGTTCGAGGCCCGGCAGAGTGGTGAGCAGGAACGGCAGCGCCAGGCGCCCCTGGGTGCCGGTGCCGATCACCAGGGCGCTGCGGGCGCCGGGGGCGGCGCACGCGCGGGCGAGGAGCGCGGAGACGGCCGGGGTGCGCAGGGCGCCGATGCGTCCGCAGTCCATCATCGCCACCGGCAGTCCGGTGCGGTCGTCGTAGAGCGTGAGCGTGGTGTAGTAGTGCTGTTCGCCGCGGGGGCGGTGCAGGCCGTGTTTGTAGGAGGTCTTGACGGCGACGACGTCGCGGGTGCCGTCGTGGCCGAGCATCGCGTACGCCACCGAGTGGCCGTCCGCGGGCTTCACGGTGAGCTTGCGGGGGTTGTCGGAGAGTCCCGCGGCGAGCGTGCGGCAGGCCCGCTCCACGGTCTCGACGACGTCGGCCGGGGTGATGGCGATGCCGGCCACGTCGGCGGTGGACAGGAGGGTCAGGGTCCGGTCGTCGGGCAGGTGTCCGGCCGGCGTGCTGGTGTCCGTCATGGCTGCTCCCTGTGCGGTGGGGGCTCGTTCAGAGGATGGCGTGGGCCAGGGCGGCCTTCTGTCCGTAGCCGTGCTCGGCCTCCTCGGCCGGCGGGCGGGTGCGGCGGCCGGGTACGTGGACGGAGGCGCGCTTGAGCCAGCGGTCGGTGCCGTCGTAACGGGGGGTGAAGGGCACCCGGCCGTGGACGACGAGGTCGTTGTCGACGACGAGGACCTCGCCGGGGGCGAGGCGCACGGCGACGGAGACGCGCGCGAGTTCGCCGGCCAGGAGCCCGTAGGCCGCGGCGTAGGCGGGGGTGGCCTCGTCGAGCGGGGTGTAGGCGGGGTCGAAGCGCAGGGTGAGGCCGTCCTCGGACCGCCACAGCGTGGCCACGCGGGGCGCGGGACCGGTGTGCTTCCGGGGTCCGAAGTAGGCGTCGTCCGGCAGGATCGGCAGGGCGGGCCGGGTCAGCTCGTCGACGGCGGCCTCGTCCAGGCGGACGCGGCGGATGCTGGCGGCGGTGGTGGCGATGCGGTCGTGGTTGCGCATGCAGGCGAGCATCAGCAGGTGGGCGCGGGCGGGGTGGAAGGCGTCCTCGGTGTGCGGGCTGAGCAGCACGGTGCTGCTGGCGCCGGTCTGTGCCCGCTCGTGCCCGGCCGAGGGCACGATGTTGTGCACGAAACGACCGTTCTGCTGCCCCTCCCAGGCGAGGGGGTTGCCCATCACGGTGGCCAGCAGGAGGAGGGCGATGTCGTGGCGCGCGCCGGCGTCGCCGGAGGTCGCCCAGCTCAGCGGGGTGGGGCCGAGTCCGGCGTCGTCGACGGGCAGGCCGCGCAGGACGAACAGGCCGGCGTCGGTGTCCACGGGCCGGCACTGGTGGCGCAGGGGTTCGCCGAGGCGGGCGGCGTGCTCCCGGACCCTCCACAGGAGCCCGGGCGAGGTGGTGTCGGTGCCGCATGCGGCCTGTATCTCCTCGGCGGCCCGGTACAGCTCGCCGGCCGAGGCGTCGTCGAGCAGGCGGAGGGGGGCGGATCCCGTACTCATGGCGCGATCTCCCGTTCCGTAGCGGTCGTTCCGGGGCGGTCGTTCCGTGGGGTGGGGTGATTCCGGGCAGGGCGCGGCAGGGGCGAAGGGGTGGGGGCGCAGGGGCAACGCGCGGTCGTCGCAGGGGGCGTTGAGGGCCCGCTCGTCCGCGGCGCCGGAAGGCTGGCTCGAACGTACCGCCCGAAGTTAGGTTAGGCAAACCTAACTGACGGGTTATCCGATAGGCCGCCTTTGCCTGAACGACCGCTGAAATGCGGCGACTTAAGAAGATGGCTGATTCATGTCGTACGCACGGAAGCTTGCGGGGGTGAAGAAATTTAGGGTAGGCAAACCTAAGTAGACCTGAACCTGCTGCGGATCGGGGACGACGTGGACTTCACCAGGCGACAGGTGCTGTTGACCGGAGCGGGCCTCGGAGCGACAACGCTGCTCTCCGCCTGCACCAGCGGCGGCACGGCCTCCTCGGACACCGGAAACAAGCCGCGGCGCGGCGGCACCCTGCGCGTCGGCGCGCTGGGCCGGGCGTCCGCCATCACCCGCGACCCCCACGGAAACCAGGGCAACGAGAGCGACTATCTGGCCATCGCGCTCGCCTACGACACCCTCACCGCACCCGGGGCGAAGACGAACACCGTCGGCCGCCTCGCCACCTCCTGGACCCCATCGGACGACCTGAAGACCTGGCGCTTCACCCTCGCCGAGGGCGCGGCCTTCCACGACGGCACCCCCGTCACCGCCGACGACGTGGCCTGGTCCCTGCGCCGGCTGCGCAGCACCCCGGCCGGGGCGTCCCGGCTGCCGGGCGTCAAGGCCGAGGCCATACGGGCCGACGGCAAGGGCACCGTGGTCCTCGTCTCCGACTACGCCAACGCCGAACTCCCCCTCCTGACCCGGCTGTCCACCTTCGTCCTCAAGAAGGACACCGGCGACAAGGAGCTGGCCAAGGCGCCGGGCACCGGACCGTTCAGGCTCGACTGGTACCGCGGCGGCAACGCCCGGCTGGTGCGCAACGAGCACTGGCACGGCGGCGAGGTCCTCCTGGACGCCGTGGAAGTGATCATGTTCGAGACCGCACAGGCCATGGGCAACGCCCTGCTGGCGGGCCAGATCGACCTCGCCTCCAACTGCGGTGCCGTGGCCGGCCGCACCGCCGCCTCCCGCAAGGACGTCCAAGTCGTCCGCCGGCCCGACGACATGGCGATGCCCATCGTGATGCGCGCCGCCGCGGGCAGCCCCTTCGCCGACCCCCGGGTCCGCGAGGCGTTCAAGCTCGTCGTGGACCGCGAGGCCATGGTCAAGCAGGTCCTCTCCGGCTACGGCACCGTCGCCAACGACGTCCTGGGCACCGCCGACCCCGCCCACGCCAAGGACATCCCCCGGCGCACCCGCGACCTCGCCAGGGCCGCGAAGCTGCTGAAGGAGGCGGGTTTCGACCTCGGCAGGACCTACGAGCTGGTCACCACCGAGGACATCGCCGGCCTCGCCGAGTCCGCCACGCTCTTCGCCTCCCAGGCCCGCGAGGCCGGCATCAAGGTCAAGGTCGTCAAGCAGGAGTCCAACGCCTTCTACGACAGGACCTGGCTCAAGGGCGACTTCTACACCACCTACTGGGGCACCAACGACTCCGTCGTCTTCTTCGCCTCCAACACCCTGGTCACCGGCGCCCCGCGCAACGAAGCCGGCTTCTCCGACGAGGACTTCGACGCCGCCTACCGCAAGGCCATCGGCACCAAGGACGCCGCCGCCCGGACGGCCGGGCTCCGCACGCTCCAGAAGGTCGAGCACGAACGGTCGGGCTACCTGCTGTGGGGCATGGCCGACGGCATCGACCTGGCCGCCGCCACGGTGCGCGACCTGCCCCGGCTGCCCGGCTACGGACGCGTCCAGCTGGAACGCGTGTGGCTCGCGAGGTGACCTCCGTCCCGTCCGGCCCACCAGGTGCGGCCGCGGCACCCGCGGCCGCACCGGCCCGCGCGGCCGCCTTCGCGCTGCGCGCCACGGCCCTGCTGGCGCGCCGCGCCCTGCTGCTGGCCGTCCTGCTCGCCGTCGTCTTCGCGGGCGTCGAGCTGCTGCCCGGAGACGCCGCCCTGGCCGTCGCCGGGCACGGCGAGAGCGCCGCCGGCCTCGACCGGCAGCGGCACCTCCTCGGCCTCGACCGGCCGCTCCCCGAGCGGTTCCTGGACTGGATCACCTCCCTGCCCACCGGCGACCTGGGCACCTCCGCACGCGGGGAACCGGTCACCGGACTGCTGTCCGCGTCCTTCCCCAACACCCTGGTCCTCAGCGGCACCGCCTTCGCGCTGACGCTGCTGCTCTCCCTCACCCTCGGCTGCCGGGCCGCCGCCCGCCCGGGAGGTCCGGCGGACCGCACCATCGGCGTCCTCGCCACGGCCACCCTCGCCCTGCCGGAATTCGTCGTCGCCGTCGGCCTGTTGCTGCTCCTCTCCCTGTGGACGGGCTGGCTGCCGCCCACCACCCTCACCGGCGCCAACGGTTCCCCGGCCGACTGGAGGATGCTGGTCCTGCCCGTCCTGGCCCTCACCGTGCCGCAGGCGGGCTGGAACACCCGCCTGGTGCGGGCCGCCCTCGCCGACCAGGCCACGGCGCCCCACGTCGAGGCCGCGGTCCTCGACGGCCTGTCCCCGCACCGGGTCGTGCTGCTCCACGCGCTGCCCGGGGCGCTGCCCGCCATCGCGACCGGCCTGGCCACCTCGACCGGCATGCTGCTGGGCGGCGCCGTCGTCGTGGAGACCCTCTTCAACTACCCCGGCGTCGGCATGGTGCTGGCCGGCGCGGTCGCCGACCGCGACACCTCCGTGATCGCCGGCGTCGTGGCCTGCACCGCGGCCGCCATCACGCTCGTCCTCTTCCTCGCCGACCTCGTCCGCGACCGCACCGTGGGAGCCCGCCCGTGAGCGCACCCTCCGCATCCGGTCCGCCCGCGGCCCGGCGCCGCCCGTACCGGGTGCCCGCCGGGCTGCTGCCCGCCCTCGGCCCCGTCCCCGTCCTCCTGCTGGCGGCGGCCGGCCCGTTGCTGGCGCCGCACCCCGTCGACAAGCCCGTCACCGCCCCCTACGGGCCGCCCGGCGGCGGGGCGCTCCTGGGCGGCGACCAGCTGGGCCGCGACGTCTGGAGCCGGCTGCTGCACGGCGGCGGTCCGCTCGTCGCCGGCTCCCTCGCCGTGGCGGTGACCGTCACCGCCCTGGGCGCCGTCCTGGGCTGCTTCGCGGCCCTCGACCCGCGCCTGGGGCGCCTGGTCGAACGCGGCGCGGACCTGGTGATGCTGGTGCCTCCGGTCCTCGGCTTCATGCTCTTCGCGCTCGCCTGGCCGGGCGGCCGCCGCCTGGCCGTCGTCGCGGCCGCCGTCGTGCTGGGCACCCCCTACGCCGTACGGGTGGTGGCGGCCGCCGCCGCCCCGCCGGCCGCCGCCGGATTCACCGAGGCGGCGCGCGCCGGCGGCGAACACCTGTGGTACCTGGCGCTGCGCGAGGTCCTGCCCACCCTGCGCTCCACCGTCCTCGCCCTGTTCGGGCTGCGCTTCGTCGCCGCCGTCTACGTCCTGTCCATGGCGGGCTTCCTGCAGCTGGGCCCGCAGCCCCCGACCCCCGACTGGGCCCTGATGATCCGCGAGAACGCGCCCGGCATCCTCCTCAACCCCTGGGCCGTCGTCGCCCCCGCCCTCGCCATCGCCGTCCTGGCCGTCGGCACCCACCTCGCCGCCGACCGCCTCCCGCCCACCGGCCGGCGCACGGAGGCCCTCCGATGACCGCCGGCCCGCACGACGACGCCCCCCTGGTGAGCGTCGTGGACCTGGAGATCGGCATACCCGCCGGGCCGGTCCTGCTCCCCCGCACCGGCCTCGTCCTGCGCCGCGGCCGCGTCACCGCACTGACCGGCGCCTCCGGTTCCGGCAAGACCACCCTGCTGCGCGCGGTCCTCGGCGCCCTGCCCCCCGGGGCGCGCGTCCTCGCCGGCGGCGCGCACGTCCTGGGCGAGGACGTCTTCGCCCTGCCGCCCCGCCGGCTGCGGGAACTGCGGCGCCACCGCCTGGCCTACGTCGGCCAGGACCCCGGATCCGGGCTCGACCCCCGCATGCGGGTGCGGCGCCTGGTCGCCGAGACCGCCACCGACCCCCGGGAGCAGGCGGTGCGCGACCTGCTCGCCGAATGCCGGCTGCCCGCCGACGACGGGCTCCTCGGCCGCCGGCCGGCTGCCCTCTCGGGCGGCCAGCAGCGGCGCGTCGCGCTCGCCCGCGCCCTCGCGCGCACGCCCGACGTCCTGCTCCTGGACGAGCCCACCGCCGGGCTCGACGCGGCGCTGCGCGACCGGATCGCCGCCCTGCTGCGCCAGGTGGCCGCGCACCGCGCCATCGCCGTCGCCCTGGCCTGCCACGACCCCGCCCTGCTGGACCTCTGCGCCGACGACGTCGTCCACCTCGGCACCCGGCCGCCCCCCGCTCCGGCCCGGGCGGCCGGCGCGGCCGTCGCACCGCGCAGGGCGAGGGAGCCGGAGCCGGCGGCCCCGGAGGACCTGCCGGCCGCCGGGCTGGCGGCCCGCGGCCTGCGCGTGACCTTCGGCCGGTCCCGCGGCCGGGACACCCACCGGGCGCTCGACGGCGTCGACTTCACGGCCGCGCCCGGCAGCGCCACCGGCGTCATCGGCCCGTCCGGTTCGGGCAAGACCACCCTGCTGCGCGTCCTGGCAGGGCTCCAGCCGGCCGAGGAGGGGCGGCTCGTGCTCGACGGCGCGCCGCTGCCGGGCGGCCTCCGCAGGCGCAGCCGCGAGCAGCTGCGGCGCATCCAGCTGGTGCCGCAGAACCCGCTCGGGGCCCTCAACCCCGCGCGTACCGTCGGCGCGGCCCTCGCGCGCCCGTTGCGGCTGCACGGCGTGGTGCCCCGGCGGGGCACGGCGGAACACGTCGCCGGACTGCTCGACGCCGTGGGCCTGCCGGCCGGCTTCGCCCGCCGCTACCCGCACGAGCTCTCCGGCGGCCAGCGCCAGCGCGCCTCCATCGCCCGCGCCCTGGCCCCGCGGCCCGAGGTGCTGCTGTGCGACGAGGTGACCTCCGCCCTCGACCCCCGCACCGCCACGGCCGTCATGGACCTGCTCGTGCGGCTGACGGACGAGCGGGGGCTGGCGCTGGTCGTCGTCAGTCACGAGGTGCACCTCGTCGCCGCATACACCGCTACGGTCCACGTCCTCGACGCCGGCCGCGTCGTCCGCCGCGGTCCCACCGTGAGCCTGCTCGCATCACCCGGACGAGCGACGGCCTCGGATTGACAGACCGTAACCACGCGGGAAGTCTGGCCCGCGATGATCGACTGATCATCGATGAACGGACTCTCCCACCTTTTTGGAGCATTTGTGGCATTCGTGCGCCCACGTGGCAGCCGGTACGCCAAGGCCCTGGCAGCGCTCGGCGCGGCCTCGGCCCTGACGGCGGCGGCGTCCCCCTCCGTCTCCGCCGCCCCCGCCCAGCAGGCCGGCAGCGCCCGCTACGTCGCCCTCGGCGACTCGTACACCTCCGCGCCCGGTGTCCCCGAGCAGAGCGGCGGCGACTGCGCGCGGTCCAGCGTCAACTACCCCGCCCTCACCGCCGCGCAGCTGCAGCAGAAGTCCTTCAAGGACGTCAGCTGCAGCGGGGCGACGACGGACGACTTCTGGCGGGCGCAGGGCGAGAACGCCCCGCAGCTCGACGCCCTCGGCAAGCAGACCAAGCTGGTGACGGTCGGCATCGGCGGCAACGACATCGGCTTCGGCACGATCATCGGCACCTGCGCACAGCTGTCCGTCACCGACCCGGCCGGCGCGCCCTGCAAGAAGCAGTTCACGGCCGCCGACGGCAGCGACCAGCTCACCGCGCGCATCAACGAGGCGGCGCCCAAGATCGCGCACGTCCTCAAGGCCGTGCACGAGCGCGCCCCGTACGCCAAGGTCGTGCTCGTCGGCTACCCGACGATCATGCCGGACGGCGGTGAGGGCTGCTTCCCGAACGTGCCGATCGCGGCCGGCGACGCCCCGTACCTGCGCGACACCGAGAAGCGGCTCAACGCCATGCTCAAGGAGCAGGCCCGCGCGGCGCACGTCCGCTTCGCCGACACGTACGGGCCGACCGTGGGCCACGATGTGTGCAAGCCCACCGCCGACCGGTGGGTCGAGGGCGCCCAGCCCGAGAACCCGGCCGCGCCCTTCCACCCCAACGCCAAGGGCGAGGCGGCCATGGCCCGTTCGGTGACGGCGGAGCTCCGCAAGCACTGAGCGTGCCCTGTCGGCGGACGGGCTCCGCGAGTAGGCTCCGGGGCCCGTTCGCCCGAATGGAGGCACCGATGGCCCTGCAGAGACCGTCCGCCCACCGGAACACGCCCGTCCTCGCGGCGGCCGCCGCGCTGCTCGCCGGCGTGCTGACGGCGCCCGCCGCGGCCGCCGGCCCGAGCCCGGGCACCGCCCCGCCGCCCCCGAAGTCCCCCCTCGCCGTCGGCTACGGCGGCGCGGTCTCCAGCGTCGACCCCGACGCCTCGGCGGCCGGCATCGAGATACTGCGCAAGGGCGGCAACGCCGTCGACGCGGCCGTGGCCACCGCCGCCGCCCTGGGCGTCACGGAGCCCTACTCCGCCGGCATCGGCGGCGGCGGGTACCTCGTCCACTACGACGCCGGGACGCGCACCGTCTCCACGCTCGACGGCCGCGAGCGGGCTCCGCTCAGCGCGGACAAGGACCTGTTCGTCGAGAAGGGCAAGCCGGTCCCCTTCGCCGACGCGGTCACCAGCGGGCTCGCCGTCGGCACCCCCGGCACCCCCGCGACCTGGGACACCGCGCTGCGCACCTGGGGCAGCCGCTCGCTCGCCCAGGTGCTGGCGCCCGCCCGGCGGCTGGCGCGCGACGGCTTCACCGTCGACGCGACGTTCCGCAACCAGACCGCCGACAACCAGGCCCGCTTCAAGGACTTCCCGGCCAGCGCCCGGCTCTTCCTGCCCGGCGGCCGGCTCCCCGAGGTGGGCTCGACGCTCAAGAACCCCGACCTCGCCCGCACCTACGGCCTGCTGGCGCAGCAGGGCACGGACGTCTTCTACCGGGGCGCGGTGGGCCGCGACATCGTGCGGACCGTCCGCAAGCCGCCCGTCGACCCGGCCTCGCACCGCGTGGCGCGCCCCGGCGACCTGACGGAGAAGGACCTGCGGGCGTACGGCGTCAGGAAGCAGGCACCGACCCGGACGGCCTACCGCGGCCTGGACGTCTACGGCATGGCCCCGTCCTCGTCGGGCGGCACGACCGTCGCCGAGGCGCTCAACATCCTGGAGAACGGCGACCTGCGGAAGCTGGACGCGGCGACCTACCTGCACCGCTACGTGGAGGCGAGCCGGATCGCCTTCGCGGACCGCAACCGCTGGGTCGGCGACCCCGCGTTCGAGAGGGTGCCCGTCGCGGGGCTCACCTCGCAGCGCTACGCCGACGCGCGCGCCTGCCTGGTCAAGGACGACGCCGTGCTCACCAGCCCCCTGGCGCCGGGCGACCCGCGCCGGCCGCGGTCGTCCTGCACCTCCCGCGGCACGGCCGCCCCCACGCCGTACGAGGGGGAGAACACCACCCACCTGACGGTGGCCGACAAGTGGGGCAACGTCGTCGCCTACACCCTGACCATCGAGCAGACCGGCGGCAGCGGCATCACGGTGCCGGGGCGCGGCTTCCTGCTCAACAACGAACTGACCGACTTCTCGTTCGTACCCGTGAGCCCGGGGGTCCCCGACCCGAACCTGCCGGGGCCGGGCAAGCGGCCGCGCTCGTCGATGTCGCCGACGATCGTCCTCGACCACGGCAGGCCGGCCCTCGCGCTGGGCTCCCCCGGCGGTGCGACGATCATCACGACGGTGCTGCAGACGCTGCTCAACCACGTGGACCGCGGGATGCCGCTCGTCGACGCGATCGCCGCGCCGCGCGCCAGCCAGCGCAACGCGGCGGTGACCGAGCTGGAGCCGGGGCTGTGGGACGGCCCGCTGCGGAGCCGGCTGGAGGCCAAGGGGCACGTCTTCAAGGCCAACCCGGAGATCGGCGCGGCCACCGGCATCCAGCGCCTGCCGGACGGGCGGTGGCTGGCGGCGGCGGAGAAGTCCCGGCGCGGCGGCGGCGCGGCCATGGTGGTGCGGCCGGCGCGGTGACGTCCGGCCGTCCCCGCGGGTGTGCACGGCAGCGGGCCTCGCGCCCTGCCCACCCGCGGGGACCCGGCGCGTGCGCGCGACGGCTTTTCCCGGGACGTGGTGCGATGGTCTTGCCACGCGCAGTGACGGCACCTACGGTCGCATGCACACACGGATCTTCGCGTGTCAGCCTGGTGGAAGCCCCTGGCATAGGAGCAGCTCATGGCCAACGTTGTCCGCGCCGCACTGGTCCAGGCGACCTGGACCGGCGACACCGAGTCGATGATCGCCAAGCACGAGGAGCACGCCCGCGCCGCCGCCGCGCAGGGCGCCGCGGTGATCGGTTTTCAGGAAGTCTTCAACGCTCCCTACTTCTGCCAGGTGCAGGAGGACGAGCACTACCGCTGGGCCGAGCCGGTCCCGGACGGGCCGACCGTCCGCCGGATGCAGGACCTGGCCCGCGAGACCGGCATGGTGATCGTCGTACCGGTCTTCGAGGCCGAGCAGTCGGGCTTCTACTACAACACCGCCGCCGTCATCGACGCCGACGGCCGCTACCTCGGCAAGTACCGCAAGCACCACATCCCGCAGCTCAAGGGATTCTGGGAGAAGTTCTACTTCAAGCCCGGCAACCTCGGCTGGCCCGTGTTCGACACGGCCGTCGGCAAGGTCGGCGTCTACATCTGCTACGACCGCCACTTCCCCGAGGGCTGGCGCTCGCTGGGCCTGGCCGGGGCCCAGCTCGTCTACAACCCCTCCGCCACCTCCCGCAGCCTCTCCTCCCACCTGTGGCAGCTGGAGCAGCCGGCCGCGGCCGTCGCCAACGAATACTTCATCGCGGCGATCAACCGCGTCGGCCGGGAGGAGTACGGCGACAACGACTTCTACGGCACGTCGTACTTCGTCGACCCGCGCGGCCGCTTCGTCGGCGAGCCGGCCAGCGACACCAAGGAAGAACTCCTCGTCCGCGACCTGGACTTCGGCCTCATCGACGAGGTGCGCCGGCAGTGGGCGTTCTACCGCGACCGCAGGCCCGACGCGTACGACGGGCTGGTGCGGCCGTGACCGCGCCCCAGCCCTCGCTGCACGCCCGGCACCGGGCCGTCATGCCCGAGTGGCTCTCCCTCTACTACCGCGAGCCCCTGCAGCTCAGCCACGGCGAGGGGCGGTACGTCTGGGACGCCGAGGGGCGGCGCTACCTCGACTTCTACGGCGGCGTCCTCACCACCATGACCGCGCACGCCCTGCCGGAGGTCACCAAGGCCGTCGCCGAGCAGGCGGGGCGCATCCTGCACACCTCGACCCTCTACCTCGACCGTCACATGGTCGAGCTGGCCGAGCGCATCGCGGCCCTGTCCGGCATCCCGGACGCCCGGGTCTTCTTCACCACCTCCGGCACCGAGGCCAACGACGCGGCGCTGCTGCTGGCCACGTCCTTCCGGCGCTCGAACCAGATCCTGGCCATGCGCAACGGCTACCACGGCCGCTCCTTCTCCACCGTCGCCGTCACCGGCAACGCCGCCTGGTCGCCGACCAGCCTCTCGCCGCTGCAGACGCTGTACGTGCACGGCTGCGTCCGCACCAGCGGCCCCTACGCCGGGCTGACGGACGCGCAGTTCACCGACGCCTGCGTCGCCGACCTGCGCGACGTGCTCGGCCAGACGCGCCGCGACGTCGCCGCCCTGATCGCCGAACCGGTGCAGGGCGTCGGCGGCTTCACCTCGCCGCCCGACGGGCTCTACGCCGCCTTCCGCGAGGTGCTGGACGAGCACGGCATCCTGTGGATCAGCGACGAGGTGCAGACGGGCTGGGGCCGCACCGGCGACCACTTCTGGGGCTGGCAGGCCCACGCCGCGAGCGGCCCGCCGGACCTGCTCACCTTCGCCAAGGGCATCGGCAACGGCATGTCCCTCGGCGGCGTCGTCGCCCGGGCCGAGGTCATGAACTGCCTCGACGCCAACTCCATCTCCACCTTCGGCGGCAGCCCCGTCACCAC
This sequence comes from Streptomyces sichuanensis, assembly GCF_020328095.1. Lineage (NCBI taxonomy): Bacteria > Bacillati > Actinomycetota > Actinomycetes > Kitasatosporales > Streptomycetaceae > Streptomyces > Streptomyces sichuanensis. The sequence continues at coordinate 199,432 of NZ_JAIXMK010000001.1, read as the reverse complement.
GGCGGCCGGCCTCGCCAACCTCACCTACCTGCTGGAGCACGACCTGCAGGGCAACGCCCGCCGCGTCGGCGGCCTCCTCATCGAGCGGCTGCGCGCCGTCACCGCCGGCCTGTCCGTCGTCCGCGAGGTGCGCGGCCGCGGCCTGATGATCGGCATCGAGCTCGCCGGACCCGACGGCTCGCCCTCGACGGAGGCCGCCGCGCTCGCCCTCGAACGCACCCGCGAGCAGGGCCTCCTGGTCGGCAGGGGCGGCCGCGAGGCCCACGTGCTGCGCATCGCCCCGCCCCTGACCCTCACCGTCGCCGAGGCAGAAGAGGGCGCAGCCGCCCTCGCGACCGCCCTGCGCGAGGTGCAGCAGGCCATCGACCCGAAGGAGCGGCCGTGAGCAGAACGGTCATCAAGGGCGGGCTCGTCGTCACGGCCGCCGAGGAGATGCACGCCGACGTCCTCGTCGAGGACGGCACCGTCGCCGCCCTCGCCGCCTCCGACAGCGCCTGCGCCCGCGGCTGGAGCGCCGAACACACCATCGACGCCACGGGGAAGTACGTCGTCCCCGGCGGCGTCGACGCCCACACCCACTTCGAGCTCCCCTTCGGCGGCACGTCCTCCTCGGACACCTTCGAGACGGGCACGCGGGCCGCGGCCTGGGGCGGCACCACCACCGTCGTCGACTTCGCCGTGCAGACCCGCGGGCAGGCCCTGCGCGAGGGGCTCGACACCTGGCACGCCAAGGCCGAGGGCCGGTGCGCGATCGACTACGCCTTCCACATGATCCTCTCCGACGTGAACGAGGGTTCGCTGAAGGAGATGGACCACCTGGTGGCGGAGGGCTGCACGTCGTTCAAGCTGTTCATGGCCTACCCGGGCGTCTTCTACAGCGACGACGGGCAGATCCTGCGCGCCATGCAGCGGGCCGCGGACAACGGCGGCCTGATCATGATGCACGCCGAGAACGGCATCGCCATCGACGTCCTGGTCGAGCAGGCCCTCGCCGCCGGGAAGACCGACCCCCGTTACCACGGCGAGGTCCGCAAGGCGCTGCTGGAGGCCGAGGCCACCCACCGCGCCATCCAGCTCGCCCGCGTCGCCGGCAGCCCCCTGTACGTCGTGCACGTCTCGGCCCAGGAAGCCGTCGCCGAGCTGGCCCGGGCGCGCCACGCGGGGCTGCCGGTCTTCGGCGAGACGTGCCCCCAGTACCTGTTCCTGTCCACCGACAACCTCGCCGAGCCCGGCTTCGAGGGCGCCAAGTACGTCTGCTCGACGCCGTTGCGCCCCCGGGAGCACCAGGCCGCGCTCTGGCGCGGGCTGCGCACCGACGACCTGCAGGTGGTCTCCACCGACCACTGCCCGTTCTGCTTCGCCGGTCAGAAGGAGCTCGGCCGCGGCGACTTCTCGAAGATCCCCAACGGCCTCCCGGGCGTCGAGAACCGCATGGACCTCCTCCACCAGGCCGTCGTCGACGGGCACATCTCCCGCCGCCGCTGGATCGAGATCGCCTGCGCCGCCCCCGCCCGGATGTTCGGCCTCGCCCCGCGCAAGGGCACCATCGCCCCGGGCAGCGACGCCGACGTCGTCGTCTACGACCCGCACGCCCGGCAGACGCTCTCCGCCGCCACCCACCACATGAACGTCGACTACTCGGCCTACGAGGGCAAGGAGATCACCGGACAGGTCGAGACGGTGCTCTGCCGCGGCGTGACCGTCATCGACCGGCGGCGGTTCACCGGACGGGCCGGACACGGCCACTACCTGCCCCGCTCCACCTGCCAGTACCTCACGTAACGCGTAAGGAGCACCCCGCACCGTGGACTTCGGCCTCGTCCTCCAGACCGACCCGCCCGCCACCGCCGTCATCGACCTCATGCGCCGCGCCGAGGACGCCGGCTTCCGCTACGGCTGGACGTTCGACTCCGTCGTGCTGTGGCAGGAACCCTTCGTCATCCACAGCCGCATCCTGGAACACACCGAACGCCTCGTCGTCGGCCCCATGGTCACCAACCCCTCCACCCGCAGCCCGGAAGTGACCGCCTCCACCTTCGCCACCCTCAACGACATGTACGGCAACCGCACGGTGTGCGGCATCGGCCGCGGCGACTCGGCGATGCGGGTCGCCGGCCGCAAGCCCAACACCCTCGCCGCGCTCGGCGAGGCCATGCGCGTCATCCGTGACCTCGCCGAGGGCCGCGAGACCGACATAGACGGCACCATGCTGCGACTGCCGTGGGTGCGCGAGGGCCGGCTGCCCGTGTGGATGGCGGCCTACGGGCCGAAGGCCCTGGCCCTGGCCGGGCGGGAGGCCGACGGCTTCATCCTGCAGCTCGCCGACCCGTTCCTGACGGAGTGGATGATCAAGGCCGTCCGCACCGCGGCCGCCGAGGCGGGCCGCGACCCGTCCTCGGTGACGATCTGCGTCGCCGCGCCCGCCTACGTCGGCGACGACCTCGCGCACGCGCGCGAGCAGTGCCGCTGGTTCGGCGGCATGGTCGGCAACCACGTCGCTGACCTCGTCGCCCGCTACGGCGCGCACTCGGGGCTCGTCCCCGAGGCGCTCACCGCCTACATCGAGCAGCGCCACGGCTACGACTACAGCCACCACGGGCGCGCCGGGAACCCCTCGACCGACTTCGTGCCCGATGCGATCGTGGACCGCTTCTGCCTCCTGGGGCCCGTTGCGGCACACCGGGAGCGGCTGGAGCACCTGCGCGAGCTGGGCGTGGACCAGTTCGCCGTCTACGCGATGCACGACGCGAAGGAGGCCACCATCGACGCCTACGGCAAGGACGTCATCCCGGCGCTCGGCTGACCGCGGCGCTCGTGGCTCGCTGCTCGCCTGCTCAGACGTCGAGGTCGACGACCACCGGGGCGTGGTCGGAGGCGCCCTTGCCCTTGCGCTCCTCGCGGTCCACGTACGCGTCCTTCGCCGCGGCGGCGAAGGGGGCGTTGCCGTAGACCAGGTCGATGCGCATGCCCTTGTTCTTCGGGAAGCAGAGCTGGCGGTAGTCCCAGTAGGTGTACGGCTGGTCGTACTTCAGCGGACGGGGGACCACGTCGGACAGCCCGGCGTCGCGCAGCGCCGCGAGGGCGGCGCGCTCGGCGGGCGTGACGTGGGTGGCGCCCTCGAAGACGGCGGGGTCGAAGACGTCCGCGTCGGTGGGGGCGATGTTGAAGTCGCCGAGGACCGCGAACGGCCGCTCCCCCGTCGCGTCGGCGGCGACCACGTCGCGCAGCGTCTCCAGCCAGTGGAGCTTGTACGTGTAGTGGGCGTGGCCGACCTCGCGGCCGTTGGGCACGTAGACCGACCACAGGCGCACGGGGCCGCAGTCCGCGGAGATCGCCCGCGGCTCCTGGGCGTCCTCGTAGGCGGGGCCGCCGGGCAGGCCGTGGACGACGTTCTCCAGGCCGACCCGGGAGACCAGGGCCACGCCGTTCCACCGCCCGGTGGCGTGCACCGCCGACTCGTAACCGAGCTCGCGCAGCTCCTCGGCGGGGAACTGCTCGGCGGTGCACTTGGTCTCCTGGATGCAGAGGACGTCCGTGCCGCTGCTCTCCAGCCAGGCCAGCAGCCTGGGGAGACGGGCGGTGATCGAGTTCACGTTCCAGGTGGCGATGCGCATGCAGCCACCCTAACGGGAGGGTCCGACAGTCAGAGCTTCCAGAAATTCCAGAGCCTTCAGAGCTTTCAGAGCTTTCAGAGCTCGATGCTCTGGCCGGTGACCATCCGGGTGTGCTCGGTACCGCCGGCGCCCGGTCCGTCCGGGCCGAGCATCCGGTCGTAGACCGGCCGGGCGAGGTCGGTGAGCAGCGCGTCGTGGATGTCGACCGCCCGCCGCGGCTTGACCTCACGGAGGTAGTCGATGACCTCGGAGACCTTGTTCCAGGGCGCCATGACCGGAACCATCAGCGTGTCGACCGGCTGCCCCGGGAGGGTCAGCGCGTCGCCGGGGTGGAAGACCGAACCGTCCACGAAGTAGCCGACGTTGGTGATCCGCGGGATGTCCGGGTGGATCACGGCGTGCAGCTGCCCGTGCACCTGAATGTCGAAACCCGCGGCCGTGAAGGCATCGCCCTCGCCGACGGTGTGCACCCTCCCCGGAAAGGCCGCCGAGACCCGCTCGGCGACACTGCGCAGGGTCCACAGCTCCGCGGCCGGATTGGCCTCCAGCCCGGCGCGCAACCGGCCTTCGTCGAAGTGGTCGGGGTGCTCGTGCGTGACGAGAACGACGTCCGCGCCGACGGCCGCGTCCTCCTCGCTGAAGACCCCGGGATCGATGACGAGCCTGCGACCGTCCTTCTCCAGCCGGACGCAGGCGTGACTCTGCTTGATCAGCTTCATGCCCCCATCTTGCACCCACCGGCCCGGAGGGCCGGAGGAGACGGGCGGGGCGGGCCCGGCCGGGCCGGGCCGGAGGGCGGGGTCAGGAAGCAGGGGCCTCCTGGGCCACGACGCGCGCGGCCACCGCGATGGCCGCGCCGGCGGCCGGTATCCCGCAGTACGTCGCCGCGTGCAGCAACGTTTCCTCTATCTCGTCGGCGGTGACGCCGGCGCGCAGGGCGGCTTGGACGTGTACGGCCAGCTCGTCGAGGTGACTGCCCGCGGTCAGGGCGGTGAGCGTGAGGAGGAAGCGGGTTCGCCGGTCGAGCCCGGGCCGCGCCCAGGTCCCGCCCCAGGCCACGCGGGTGACGAAGGCCTCGTAGCCGGCTCCGAAGCCGGTCCGCTCCCGCGGCCGGCCCTCGCCGCCGAGCACCTCGGCACGGACGCGCAGACCGACGGCGTACGGGTCGGCCTCCACGACCGGCGGGGCACCGGTGGCGGGGCCCGTGGCGGTGGCGGTGCCGGTGCCGTATCCGGTGCCGGGGCCGGCGCCCGGGGTGGTTCCCGTGCCGGACCCAGTGCCGGTGCCGATGCCGGTGCCGGTGCCGGGGCCACTGGCGGTGCCGGTGCCGGGCCCGGTGCCCGTGCCAGTGGCGGTGCCGATGCCCGTACCCGTGGCGGTGCCGGTGCCGGGGCCATTGGCGGTCTCGGTGCCGGGCCCGGCGCCCGTACCAGTGCCGGTCCCGGTGCCGTATCCGGTGCCGGGCCCGGCGCCCGGGGTGGTTCCCGTGCCGGACCCAGTGCCGGCGCCGGGGCCGGTGCCAGCGCCGGGGCCGGTCTCCGTGCCCGTGGCCTGGCCGGAGGCTGCCGCGGGCGGGGTCGGGGTCGGGGTTGCGTACGGGTTGCCGTTCTCGCGGCTGACCGGAGTGGCGGGTACGCCTGCGGTTGCCGGGTCGGGGGCGGCTGCCGGGGGCGGGACCGTACCGGGCACCACGGCGGGGCCTGGCCCGAAACCGGGAACGGGGCGAGGACCGCCGCCGCCCGGTTCCCCGGCATCCGCAGGTGCCGGCGACGACTCGACGACAGCCGGCTGCGGCACGGAAGCCACATCGCCCACCACGCCGGCCCCACCCGCGCCCGCTGAGGACGGAGCCGGTTGCCAGGGGGCGGAGAAGTGGCGGACCAACAGGTCCGTGACGGCCGCGGGCTGTTCCACCGGCGTCAGGTGGCGCGCCGCCGGCACCACCGCCAGGCGGGCGTCGTGGATGCCCGCCACCAGCACCCGCGCCTCCGCGGCCGGCGTCACCTGGTCGTCGGATCCGACGATCACCAGCGTCGGAGCGCCGATCCGGCCCAGCTCCGGCCGTGCGTCGAACGCGGCCAGGGCCTCGCAGGCCGCGGCATAGCTGTGGAGGTCGGTCGTGCGCACCATTTGGACGGCCCAGTCCACGATCGCGGGCTGCGCACCGCCGAAGGCGGGCGTGAACCAGCGCTCGGGCGCGGAGAGGGCTACCGGTTCGAGCCCGTTCGCGCGGACCTCCGCGGCGCGCGGGCCCCAGCGGTCGGCCGCGGCGAAGTGGGCGGCGGAGCCCACGACGGCCAGTGAGGCGAGCCGGTGCGGGTGGCGCAGGGCCAGGTCGGTGCCGACGGCACCGGAAACGCAGCAGCCCACGTACCCGAAGCGCTCGACGCCGAGCCCGTCCAGCGTGGCCAGCAGCCGGTCGGCGAGGTCGCCGACGGTGGCGGCGGGCTCGGCCGGGGCGCCGCCGTGGCCGGGCAGATCGAAGCGGAGGACCCGCCAGTGCCGGGTCAGCTCGGGCACCTGCCGGTCCCACATGTGCCATGTGGTCCCGAGGGCCGGGCCCAGGACCAGGACCGGCGCGTCCTCCGGCCCGTCGGAGCGGTATTGCAGGGTGTTCGGCGTACTCTCACTCACCCGCTCACGCTCCCACATCTCAGAAAATCTCACGGAAGGGGGTCTCCACGCCCGGCTTCACGTACCACCTCTGGGTCGTCCTCGCGTTGGTGTGCCCGGCCCACCAGGCCGGAACGCGGTCCGGTGGGCGGCCGTGCACCGGGTGCTCGCACGGTGTTCCCTCGCGCACGGCGACCCCCCACAGCTACGTGCGCTGGTGTCCGGCGCACCGTTGCCGGCCAAGGCCACCCTGCTCACCCGCTGGCGACAGCGGGCCGACCAGGACGCCGAATACATCAGGGTCGCCTCGCCCCTCGCACACGAGCCATCGTCCTGCCGCCCGGAAAGCGTCACCTGGTGATCGAACCACGCGTCGTCGCCCACGCCCAGCGGCTGCCGCCCCACGAACTCCCCGCCTACATCTACGACCTCACCGCTCTCGACCGGCACGCCCACGCGATACGTGCGGTACTCCCCGAGCGGGCCGAGCTTCGGCGGCCCCGGCAAGACGGAGACGGAACTTCGGCTCGCCCTGGAACTGGGCGTCGAGCGCCTGCACGTGGGGAGCGAACACGAATTCCGGCTCCTCGTCTCCCTCTCCCGGGCACCTGTTGACGTGCTGCTCCGCGTCAATCTGCCGATACCGGACGGACACGGGGAGCACGCCGCGCTCGCGGACGGGTCCGTGGCGCGAGGTCCCGCCCGGTTCGTGGAGGAGCGGGACCGGGCCCGGCCGGAGGGCCGGGTGATCCCGTCATGCGCACCGGCCGGTCCGGCCGGCCTGCTCAGGCGGAACCGGAACCGGAACCGGAGTCGGAACCGTCTGACGCCTGCTCCGCCGTGCGGCGGTACTCGGCGTTGATGCGCTGTGCTTCCTCAAGCTGGTCCTCAAGGATGACGATGCGGCAGGCGGCCTCGACCGGTGTTCCTCTATCGACCAGCTCGCGGGCACGAGCGGCGATCCGGAGCTGGTAGCGGGAGTAGCGCCGGTGTCCGCCCTCGGAGCGGAGCGGAGTGATGAGCCGGGCCTCGCCGATGGCCCGGAGGAAACCCGGGGTGGTGCCGAGCATCTCGGCGGCACGGCCCATCGTGTACGCGGGGTAGTCGTCGTCATCGAGACGATCGCTCAGTGGACTGTCTGCTGTCATGTCACCTCGTTCTGCAAACGCGCTGAGGGGCCCTGGTGCCGTACGGCACCAGGGCCCCGAAGGAAATTGAACACCATCTGTCGGCGTTACTGCCGCGCCGACCTTCTGTTTCCGCCGCCCGGCCCGGGAGCGGGCAGGGCGTACCGGGATCGCGGTTGCGTGACCGAGGACCACCTTCCGTTCCGGGGCCTTGCGGTACCCGGTCCGAACGCTCTCGGGCCGGGCGATCCTGATGGCGTCTGCTCCCTCCGTCCTTCCTCTGGTGAATCTGTGTGTCAGAACCGGCACTGCGGTACTACCTGTGCCATCCCGCCAGTTCGTGTCTGCCGGGCATCTCCGACTGTGTCTACGGGAGAAACTCTAACCACGCGCCCGACCCATGTCTACTCTGACAAAGATAGATTTTGATGGCGCCTCACCTCAAGCATCCTCACGCCACCTCTGCAGGTGGATGGTGGGGCGGCCGCTGGATAGAATCCGCTCCCATGTCGAACCCTGACGACCTGCTCGTCGGCATCTCCACGATGGTGGAGTCCGGGCAGAGCAATCAGATGTCGCTGACCGTGGTGGTCGGTGGTGCTGTCATCACTGGCCGACTGGCTCCCGAGGCCGCGTGGAGGGAGCGGGTCTCGGAGGTACTCAAAGACTCGGACCATCTCGGTTCGTTCTCCGGCGTCTTCACCGCGGACCGGCCGCAGGACCGCGCCGACCGTGGCGAGGCGCCCACGCATCTGCACTTCCATCTCGCCAGGATCCTCCAGGGCAGCGTCGGAATTCCCGAGACCGGTGGGATGTACCGCGTCGCGATCAAGGACGTCAGCGCCTGGACCGTGGGCGACTTCAGCTACTCCGACCACTGAGACGCCGTACCGAGACACCGTGGCCGGCGCCTCCCGGACGGACGGTTCCGGTCGACCGGAACCGGACGACAACAGCGGTGAAGGGGCCCTGCCGACGCGCGTCGGCAGGGCCCCTTCACCGCTGTCCTGTGCCGGACGCCGTCCAGGGGATCAGCTTCCGGCGGTCGTCGTCACAGTCCCAGAGGGCTGGGGCTGCCCAGCAGCGCCGACGCTGTCTCGACCGGCGTGGAGGCGTGCGGGGCGGACGCAGCCTCATGGCCGCTCCGGCAGGTGAAGCCGAGCCGCGCCATGGCCCGGACGACCTCGCCGCTGGTGAAGTCGCGGCGGTCCTGCCTGGTGATGACTTCGCCCACCTGCTTGGCGGGGTAGTGGTGGCGGCCGATGAGCACGGACTCTCCCGTGACGGGCTCGGGCTTCACGCCCTTCATCGAGGTCAGCACCCCGCTCTTGGTGAGGTCGAAGGGGAACCGGGCGATGACGCAGCGCATGATGCCTCACAGGGGAAGGAGGAAGGGGACCGGGGGCCGGACGGGCCGGTCAGCGGGACAGGGTGAGAGCGCCCGGGGCGCAACCGTGCTCGCCGGGGACGGTAGACGGCGCGCCGGGCTGCCGGCGCCGCGTCGCGTGCCCGGCTCCGGGCGTCGTCACGGGCGCGGGCGGGGCGGACGGCCCGTCGGCGCCGAGGACGTCCCGCAGCCGGAGCCGGTCCGTGTAGGCGGAGCTGTCGCGGACGGCGACGAGCCGGGTCCGGGTGATCGAGCCCGTGATCTGATCGTCCCGGTCGCACAGGAACAGGAATCCGACACGGGCGCCGGCCATGACGGACAGCGCCACCTCCACCGTCATGTCGTCACAGACCTGCGGTCCGGACAGGTCCCCGGCCGAGGCCGAGGGAAGGGGGCGGGTGGGACGTTGCCGAGTCCGGGCCGGTGTCAAAGGATGCCTCCTGTGGGGACGGGTGGATGTCCCGGTCACGACGGACCGGGCGCGACGGCGTGGGCCGCGACGGGGCTAGGCAGCCGCGTCGACGGCGGACGAGCGCTGCGGCGTGCGGCGAGCCGCGTCGCCGGTGGACCGGCCCCGGCCGGCGCGACCCCGCCGGCCGCGGGGCGGGGAGGAGGCACGCCGGGGACGTTCCGTGGTCGGCGCGGTGATGGTGACCGGGACGCCCGAGGGGGCCTGGGCACCGGTGATGCGGCTCAGTTCGGCTTCGCCCGAGCGCACCTGGGTGGTCTGCGGTGTGATGCCGGCGGCGGCCATCAGCCGGCTCATGTCGCGGCGCTGGTCGGGGGTCACCAGCGTGACGACGCTGCCGGACTCACCGGCGCGGGCCGTGCGCCCGCCTCGGTGCAGGTAATCCTTGTGGTCGCTGGGCGGGTCGACGTTCACGACCAGATCGAGGTTGTCGACGTGGATACCGCGCGCCGCGACATTGGTCGCCACCAGCACCGTCACATGCCCGGACTTGAAGCGGGACAGGGTCCGCGTGCGCTGCGGCTGGGACTTGCCGCCGTGCAGGGAGGCGGCGCGGACGCCGCTGTTCAACAGGTGCTCGGTCAGTCGGTCCACCGCGTGTTTGGTGTCCAGGAACATGATCACCCGGCCGTCCCGGGCCGCGATCTCGGTGGTCGTCCGGTGCTTGTCCGCGCCGTGCACGTGGAGTACGTGGTGCTCCATGGTCGTCACCGCGCCCGCGGACGGGTCGACGGAGTGGACCACCGGGTCGGTCAGGTAGCGGCGGACCAGCAGATCGACGTTGCGGTCCAGCGTGGCTGAGAACAGCATCCGCTGCCCCCCGGCGCGCACGTGGTCGAGCAGCGCGGTGACCTGAGGCATGAAGCCCATGTCGGCCATCTGGTCGGCCTCGTCGAGCACGGTGACGGCGACCTGGTCCAGGCGGCAGTCGCCACGGTCGATGAGGTCCTTGAGCCGGCCCGGCGTGGCGACGACGACCTCCGCCCCGGTACGCAGCGCACCGGCCTGCTTGCCGATCGACATGCCGCCGACCACGGTGGTCAGCCGCAGCCTCACGGAGCGGGCGTACGGAGTGAGGGCGTCGGTGACCTGCTGGGCCAGCTCGCGGGTGGGTACCAGGACGAGGGCCAGCGGCTGCCGCGGCTCGGCGCGTCGGCCTGCCGTACGGGCCAGCAGGGCGAGGCCGAAGGCGAGGGTCTTGCCCGAACCGGTGCGGCCACGGCCGAGTACGTCACGGCCCGCGAGGGAGTTCGGCAGGGTCGCCGCCTGGATCGGGAACGGTACGGTCACACCCTCGTGGCCCAGCGCACCCAGCAACTCCGCCGGCATGTCGAGGTCGGCGAACGCCTCGACGGCAGGCAGCGCCGAGGTGACCGTCTTGGGCAGTGCGAACTCGCCCTGGGGCGACGTCCGCCGGCGTCCGTGGCCTTCGGCACGGCGCGGGGAGCCGGAACGGTTTCGGCCCCTCGCGGAGCCCGGATTTCCGGAGCGAATGCGGGCGGAGCGATCGTTCATGCGCGTGCGGTTCACATGGAACCTTCCTTGACGTGGCACGTATCAAGGAATTCCCGCAGAAAACGAGCAGCGCAGAAATCGCAAGAACGAGCCGAAGCAAATGGGAACCGAATCGGAGGAACAATCGGATCGGCAGAGGGTTGCTCACGGAGGCTCCGCCGGAGCCCATGATGCGATTCCCGCGGTGGGGCCGGGCGTTCCGTGCAGAGGTTCCGACGGATTTTCATCCGGAATTCGGGCGGGCCCCGGACAGCGGGTCGCGAATCCCCTGAAACGCATCGAGCCGGGGCCCGCACCCCAAGGTGCGGGCCCCGGCTGCGAGGGTGCGTGCCGACGTCAGGCGGGAACGATGTTCTCGGCCGTCGGGCCCTTCTGGCCCTGCGCGATGTCGAACGTGACCTTCTGGCCCTCCGACAGCTCGCGGAAGCCCTGGGCGGCGATGTTCGAGTAGTGGGCGAAGACGTCAGCGCCGCCACCGTCCTGCTCGATGAAGCCGAAGCCCTTTTCTGCGTTGAACCACTTCACGGATCCGGAAGCCATGTCATTTCTCCTTCGGGGCGGTCTCTTCGGTTCACACTGCGTGCATTCCGTGTCGCCGCGATGATCACCCCGCCGGAAATGACCGGAGCCAGAAAGGATCACCGCCGGAGTGAACCGGCGGGAACACCTGAAGGATTTCGGGAACCACAACTGCAACTGAGACCGAGACTAGCACGGCGCGATCGGCCGTGCGCGGAGAATAACTCGGCCCCGCCTGTCGAGTGAATAATATTCATCACGCCCCGAGCTTAATTCTCACTTCGCCAGCACAGATATTGACGTGCCCGGGACCCATGGTTTCTGCCGAGGATTCAGGGGACGGCGGCTCGTCGGGATCCCCTCACCCCACGCATACGAAGTCGGCCCCCGAGAGCGAGTCTCAAGGGCCGACACAGGCATCCACAGGGTTTTCCTGGGGTGGGGCGTCCCTGCCTCAGGGGGTCACGGTCGAGATCACGAATACCCGGGGGCGGTCCGGGTTGTCCATGTTGGCCGTGATCTGGAAGTTCGGCTTGGGCTTGTCCTGCTCCCGGACCGTGCCCTTCCAGTGGTGTCCGCTGCCGAACTTCCAGCCGACCACCGCCGCCTCGTCCGCGTCGATGGTGATGCGGCCGTCCTGGAGCGCCGCCCGGTTGGTGCCGACCTGCTTGAGCCACTTGTCGAGCTTCTTGCGGTTGGTCGTGAACTGCAGGTACAGCGAGCTCGTGCGCCAGGAGTTGGTCTCGTAGTGGGCGACGTCGGTGGCGTAGGCCGGGACCGTCATGCCGTAGATGCGCCGCTGGACCTTGGACGGCCAGCCCTCCTCCAGGCCCTTGGAGACGGCCTCCTCGCGCTTGGTGGTGCTGCCCTTGCGGCTCTGCATCGCGGAGATGTAGAGGTAGCCGGCCGGGATGGCGAGCAGGAGGAAGATGACGACGGGCTTGACCCAGGGGCGGGAACGGCGGGTGGCCGCCGGGGGGCCGTCCGGGGTGCCGCCTTGGGTGCCGCCCGGCGCGCTGCCGTGGGTGCCGCCCGGGGTGCCGCCCCGGGTGGCGTCGGCGGACGGGCCGTCGTCGCCGGGCTCGTTCTTGCGTTCCGTGTGTTCCATGATGCTCATCCCCGGCCCGCCCTCGCGTACCGCTCGTAGCGCTCGACGCGGCGCCGGTTGGCGCGGCGGAAACGGCGGGCGACGAGGCGGGCCAGGTCGGCGGCGCCGACCATGCCGGCCTCGGGGCCCAGCTGTGCCTTGACGATCCGGGCCTCCGGGCGGTAACCGCGCCCGGTGAGGTGCCGGCGGAAGGCGTCCCGGGCCGGGCCGATCAGCAGGTCGTCGGCGGCGCTGACGCCACCGCCGATGACGAAGCAGGAGGGGTCGAGGGCGGCGGCCAGGTTGGCGATGCCGACGCCCAGCCACTGGCCGATGTCCTGGAGGAGCTCGACGCACATGGCGTCGCCCTCCCGGGCCAGCTCGGTGATCAGCGGGCCGGTGATCTCGGGGATGTTGCCGCCGACGCGGTCGATGATGCCGTAGGCCACCGGGGACTCGGCGGCGGCGAGCTCGCGGGCCTCGCGGACCAGGGCGTTGCCGGAGCTGTACTGCTCCCAGCAGCCGCGGTTGCCGCAGGGGCAGCGGTGGCCGCCGGGCACGACCTGCATGTGACCGAACTCGCCGGCGACGCCGAACTTGCCGCGCTTGACCTGGCCGTCCTCCAGGATGGCGCCGCCGATGCCCGTACCGAGGGTGATCATGACCAGGTGGTCCTCGCCCCGGCCGGCGCCGAAGCGCCACTCGGCCCAGGCGGCGGTGTTGGCATCGTTGTCGACCATGACGGGAACGGCGAGGCGGCCGGCGAGGCGGTCGCGCAGGGGTTCGTTGCGCCACGACAGGTGGGGGGCGAAGAGGACGCGGTTGCGGTCGGCGTCGACCCAGCCGGCGGCGCCGATGCCCACGGCGTGGACGTCGTGGCGGTCGGAGAGGTCGAGGACGAGCTCGACGATGGTGTCCTCGACGACCTTGGGGCTCTTGGACTTGTCCGGGGTCTCCGTGCGGAGCTTCTCCAGGATGTTGCCGTCGGCGTCGACGACGCCGGCCATGACCTTGGTGCCGCCGATGTCGATGCCGACGGTGGGGACGCGGGGGGCGGTGAGGTGCGAGCGCCGCTCGCGCGTGCCGACCGTGCGGAGCACGGTCGCTGTGGCGCTGCCCCGGTGTACCCGCTCGCGGTACATGCTCATCGCGGTCGTTGCCCCTGCGGTGGTCTCGTGAGGCCAGGGCCTCGTGGATGCGGTCGGTCGTGGCCGATTGTGCCTCACGGGTGGGTTGCGATGCACAACGGTGGGGGGCGGGGGTGGGGGCGGTGGGAGTGTGGTGGGGGTGTGGTGCGGGTGCCGTCGGGGTGCGGTTCGGGGTGTCCCGGCGGTGCGGTGGGCCGTGCGCCGGGGCGGGGACGGGGTGGGGCGGGCCCTTCTGGGGGCTGCATTATTTACGGCAACCGTCAGCCGTCGAGCGTGCCCCGAACGCCGCCGCAAATAACGCGTCACGCCCCCTGCCAGGGCCCACCCCACCCCGCCCCCTCACGCCGCCGGGCCGCTGACGGGCCGTTCTCGCCCTGCCCCTCACGCCGAGGGCGGGCCCTCCTCACCCCGCCGTCAGGCCCGCCCTCCGTCCGCCCCCCCTCGCGTCACGACGTCGTGACTGACGGTTCCGGGCGATCGGGCGGGTGGGTGGGCGCGAACCCCCGCGCCGGAGGCGCGGAAGCCCCGGCGGGGCGGGCCGCGTCAGGCGGAGTCGTCGGAGACGACCGGCTTGCCGCCGATGACGTCCGGGGACGGCGCGCGTTCCAGCTCGTGGCTGAGCTGGTCGAGCTCGCTGCCGCCCGCCATCTGGCGGGTCAGTTCGTCGAGGGCGATCTCGTTCTTGCCGTGGCTGCCCGCCATCGCCCCCCGCTTGAGGAGGACGAAGCGGTCGCCGACCAGGTACGCGTGGTGCGGGTTGTGCGTGATCAGGACCACACCCAGGCCCGCGTCACGGGCGGCCGCCACGTACTTCAGGACGACGCCGGACTGCTTCACGCCGAGCGCGGCGGTCGGCTCGTCCAGGACCAGGACCTTGGCGCCGAAGTACACCGCACGGGCGATGGCCACGCACTGGCGCTCGCCGCCCGAGAGCGTGCCGATCGGCTGGTCCACGTCGCGCAGGTCGATGCCCATGCGGAGCAGCTCCGCGCGGGTCGTCTCGCGCATCTTCTGCACGTCCAGGCGCTTGAAGGGGCCCGCCCCCTTCGTCGGCTCCGAGCCGAGGAAGAAGTTCCGCCAGACCGGCATCAGGGGCACGACCGCCAGGTCCTGGTAGACCGTGGCGATGCCCCGGTTCAGGGCCTCGCGGGGGGAGGCCAGTTCCGCCTCTTCACCCTCGATCTCGAAGGATCCCTCGTCGTGCTGGTGCAGACCCGCGATGATCTTGATGAGGGTCGACTTGCCCGCGCCGTTGTCGCCGAGGACGCAGGTGATCTCGCCCGCGTGGACCTCCAGCGAGACGCCCTCCAGCGCACGGATGTTGCCGTAGAACTTGCTCACGTCCGTGAGCTTGACCAGGGCGCTCACTTGGTTGCCTCCGCACGCTTACGGACCCAGGCGTTCAGCAGGGTCGCCAGGAGCAGCATCGCGCCGAGGAAGAACTTGAACCAGTCCGGGTTCCACTGCGCGTACACGATGCCCTTGCTGGTCATGCCGAAGATGAACGCGCCGACCGCGGAGCCGATGGCCGAGCCGTAGCCACCGGTCATCAGGCAGCCGCCGATGACGGCCGCGATGATGTACAGGAACTCGTTGCCCACGCCCTCGCCGGACTGGACGACGTCGTAGGACATCAGCAGGTGCTGGCCCGAGATCCAGGCGCAGAAGGCGACGGCCATGTAGAGGCCGATCTTGGTCTTGTTGACGGGGACGCCGACCGCCCGGGCCGCGTCCGCGCCGCCGCCGACCGCGAAGATCCAGTTGCCCACGCGGGTGCGCAGGAGGATCCACGTCGCCACGGCGACCAGGGCCAGCCACCACAGGATCGTCACCTGCAGGTCGACGCCGCCGACGGTGAGGTGGGAGGCGAAGACCGCGCGGGCGGAGGCGAAGCCCTCCATGTCGCCGATCGTCTTGGTGGAGACCGTGCCGCTGATGAGCTTGGTGAAGCCCAGGTTCAGGCCCGTCAGCATCAGGAACGTGCCGAGCGTGATGATGAAGCTCGGCAGTTTGGTGCGGGTCAGCATGAAGCCGTTGAAGAAGCCGATCGCCAGGGTGGTCAGGAGGGAGACCCCCACGCCGGCCCAGACGTTCGCCGTCATCTGGTAGCTGAACATCGACGAGACCAGGGCCGACGTCGTGACCATGACGCCCGTCGACAGGTCGAACTCGCCGCCGATCATCAGCAGCGCCACGGGCACGGCCATGATGCCGATGGTGGAGGACGCGTAGAGGACCGTGGACAGGCTCGACGCCCTCAGGAAGCTGTCGGCCGCGAACGAGAAGAAGAGGAAGACCGCGGCGGCTCCGACGACCGCGCCCAGCTCGGGGCGGCCGATCATGCGGCGCAGCATGCTGCGGTGGACCAGTCGTTCGTCGGCCTGTGCTGTGGCTGCGCTCATCGTGTGCCCCGCTTGGCGTACTCGGCGAGGACCTTGGCGTCGTCCTTGGTGACGATCTGCGGGCCGGTCAGGACCGGGCGGCCGCCGCCGAGCATGTCGCGGTTGTACCGGTAGAGCCACAGGAGGTCGACCGCCTCGTAGCCCTGGAGGTACGGGTCCTGGTCGACGGCGAAGGCGAGGGTGCCCTTCTGCAGGGCGTCGGCGACCTTGGCGTTGAGGTCGAAGGTGGCGACCTCGGCCTTGCTGCCGGCCTGCTCGGCGGCCTTGACGGCGGTGGGGGCGAAGGGGGCGCCGAGGGTCACGACGGAGTCGATGTCCTTGTCGGACTGCAGCTTGGCCTCGATGGACGACTGCACGTTGGGCATGTTCGTGCCCTCGACGTAGAGGTTCTGCAGGTCGCCCTTGAAGCTCTTCTTGACGCCCTCGCAGCGCTGCTCGTGGCCCACGTTGCCCTGCTCGTGCAGGACGCAGACGGCCTTCTTCCGGCCGCGCTCGTTGAGCTGCTCGCCGACGGCCTCGCCGGCGATCGTCTCGTCCTGGCCGATGTGGGTGAGGGCGCCGAACTCCTTGGACTTGTCGGAGCCGGAGTTCACGGTGATGACCGGGATGCCGGCCTTCTTCGCCTTGGCGACGACGTCCTTCATGGCGTCGGGCTTGGCGAGCGTGACGATCAGGCCGTCGACCTTCTGGTCGATCATGGCCTGCACGTTCTGCGCCTGCTTGTTCCCCTCGACGTCGTGCGCGTAGAGGAATTTGATGTTGTCCTTGGCGGCCGCCTGCTTGGCACCGCTCTGGACGATGTCCCAGAAGGTGTCGCCATCGCCCGAGTGAGTGACCATTGCGAAGGTCCACCGGGGGGTGTCGACCGCGGCGCGGCCCTGGGCGGCCTTGGCGGCCCGCTCCTCGGCACGCTTGCCGCCCGTGCTGCTGCACCCCGCCAGTGTGGCGCCGAGCACCGCTGCCAGCACGGCGCTCACCGCACGTACGCCTGTCCGAACCCTTGCCACGAGGACTTGCCCTTCCACTGTCTGTCACGGTGCGGCCGGGCCCGCTCAGCAAGCCCAACCGCCCAAGTATCCGTCACCATCCGTCACCGCCGTCGGCCGGGGCGTCGGCGGTGTCGTGCGGGGCGTTCCTTCCCTGGTCGTCGTGGGTGGATGTGTAGTGGCGGGCGCCACACCACGTCAAGACTTTGTCAGAACATTCTTACGACACGACACCTCAGGGGCGGGCCAGCAGCTGGAAGTCGAACGCGTACCGCGAGGCCCGGTAGAGGTGGGAGCCGAACTCCACGGCGCGGCCCGTGTCGTCGAAGGTCGTGCGCTCCATCGTCAGCAGCGGCGCCCCTTCCGGCTCGGCGAGCAGCTCGGCCTCGGCGGCGGTGGCCGCACGGGCGCCGATGCTCTGGCGGGCGCTGTGCAGGGTGATGCCGGCGATGCGCATCAGCCGGTAGAGGCCGGTGTTCTCCAGCGTGTCGTGGTCGAGGGCGAGCAGCCCGACGGGGAGGTGGTTGCGCAGCCGGGCCATGGGCTCGCCGTGCGCGAGGCGCAGCCGCTCGACGAGCACGACGTCGGCGCCCTCGGTGACGCCGAGGGCCGCGGCCACCTCGGCGGTCGCCGGCTCGACGGCGTGGCGCAGCACCCGGGTGGCGGGCTTCTGGCCGGCCGCCTCCAGGTCGTCGTAGAGGCTGCTCAGCTCCAGCGGGCGCTTGACCTGGCTGTGCACGACCTGGGTGCCCACGCCGCGGCGGCGCACGAGCAGGCCCTTGTCGACCAGCGACTGGATGGCCTGGCGGACGGTGGGCCGGGACAGGCCCAGCCGCCCGGCGAGGTCGATCTCGTTGCCGAGGAGGCTGCCGGGGGCGAGCTCACCCCGCTCGATCGCGGCTTCGAGCTGCTGGGACAGCTGGAAGTAGAGCGGGACCGGACTGCTCCGGTCGAGGGAGAACTGAAGGGGTTGGTGCTTCGCCACGGAGGGAGCGTAGCCCCGGGACCTGTTGACGGGAAGTCCGGAGGTCCGATTGTCCTGACATGAGCCATGGGTGGTCAGAACCGGACGGGCAGGTGGTGCGGGCCGCGCATCAGCAGGCCCTCCCGCCAGGTCAGTGCGGCCGGGTGGGCGTCCAGGGCCAGGTCGGGGCACCGCTCCAGCAGCGAGCGGATGGCGATCCTGGCCTCCAGCCGGGCCAGCGGGGCGCCCACGCAGTAGTGGATGCCGTGGCCGAAGGCGACGTGGCCGCGCGGGTCGCGGTGGATGTCGAAGCGGCCGGGCTCGGGAAAGCGGGCCGGGTCGTGGTCGGCGTCGGCGATGGCGACGAGCACGAGTTCGCCGCCGCCGGGCACGAGCGTGCCGCCGATGTCCATGGGCGCGGTGGTGAAGCGGAAGGTGGAGGTCTCCACCGGGCCGTCGTAGCGGAGCATCTCCTCGACGGCGTTGTCCAGCAGCCCGGGGTCGGCGCGCAGGTCGGCCAGCTGGGCGGGGTGGGTGAGCAGGGCGAGCACGCCGTTGGATATCAGATTGACCGTCGTCTCGTGGCCCGCGACGAGCAGCACCCAGGCCATGCCGAGGAGCTCGCGGGACGAGAGCCGGTCGCCGTCCTCGTCGGTGGTGCGGATCAGGGCGCTCATCAGGTCGTCGCCGGGCCGCTCGCGCTTGTCGGCGACCAGCCGGGCGAGGTAGGCGGCGACCTCGGCGGCCGCCTCGGCCTTCACCTTCGGCGGGGCGGAGCCTATGGCGGTGTTCGACCAGTGGCGGAAGGCGGCGCGGTCGAGGTCCGGCACGCCCAGCAGTTCGCAGATGACGCCCATGGGCAGGGGGAAGGACAGCGCCTCGACGAGGTCGGCGCGGCGGTCCGGGGCGGCCAGCATGGCGTCCAGCAGGTCGTCGGTGAGCTGCTGGACGCGCGGGGCGAGCGCCTCGACGCGCCGCGGGGTGAACTCCTTGGCGGCCAGTCTGCGCAGCCGGGTGTGGTGCGGCTCGTCGGTGATCAGCATGTGCGGGCCGGGGGCGACCACCGGCAGGCCGACGTGCTCCGAGGCGTTCGCCCAGTCCTTGGAGAGCCTGGGGTCGTTGAGCGCGGCCCGCACCTCGTCGTAGCCGACGACGAGCCAGCACTCGGCGCCCTCCGGCATCCGCACGCGGTGCACCGGCCCCTGCTCGCGCAGCCGGGCGTAGACGCTGTACGGGTGACGGGCGAACTCCCCGCCCATCGCCGCCAGGTCGCCGATGCCGCCCACCGCGTCGTTCGTGGTCGCCCCCATGGCGCTACCCCCTGATCGTCGGAGAATCCGGCGGAGGGGCCGCGGAGCCGCCCCTCGACCGCCTCACCGTACGGTGGCGTACGGTCGTGGGGCATCCGTCGCAAGGAGGATCCTCAACGGCACCTGCTGATGCGGGGGTTGTTGCAGCACCGTCAGCCGCAGCGGTGACCGGCCTCCGCCAGCCGGCCGAGGAGCTCCCCGGCCCGCTTGGCCACCGCATCGCGGTCCCCCTCGGAGAGTTCGGCGCCCATGCCGCAGGCGACGGCGCCGGCGGCGATCCAGTCGGGCGCGCTGTCGACCGATATCCCGCCGCTGGGCACGAGCGGCGCCTGCGGCAGCTCGGCCCGCACCGCGCCGACCCAGTCGGGGTGCCGGCCCGCCGCGGGGAAGAGCTTGAGCGCGTCGGCGCCCAGCTCCATGGCGTGCAGCAGCTCGGTGGGCGTCGCGACGCCCGGGAAGACCGGCACGCCGTAGCGGTGGCCGGTGCGGATGACCCCGGCGTCGAGGCCCGGCGAGGTCAGGAAGCGGGCGCCGGCGTCGATGGCCATCCGGGCGGAGGCCGCGTCCAGCACGGCACCCGCGCCGATGATGGCCTCGTCACCGACCTCGCGGGCGAGCGTGGTGACGGCCTCCAGGGCGAAGGGCGTGGTGAGGGATATCTCCAGGCTCGTGATCCCCGCGGAGAGCAGGGTGCCCGCCGTCGATGCGGCCTGGTCGTAGCTGTCGCCACGGACCTGGGCCAGGACGCCTTGGGCCAGCGCGGCCCGGGTGATCTCCCAGCGGTACACGGAAGTTCGCCGCCCTTCTCGAAGTGCGTGGGTGTCGTGCCTCCCCGGACGTCGTTCCACCAAAACGTTAACGGGAAGCAGTGACAATCGGCCCCCGTCGGACGGCGACGACCGCCTTCACCAGTGGCGCCCCGCCGGGATCGCGTCCAGGTGCGGCGCGGAGAGGTGCAGCACCTCGTAGCGCTCGTCCTGCGCGTCGGCCGTCGCCGGGACGGCCGTCTCCCACAGGACGAACCGCAGCAGCTGCCAGTGGCGGGGGTCGAAGGCCAGCGCCGCGGTGTGCACGGCCTCGGTGCGGGCCAGGTCGTGCAGTTCGGCCAGCGCGTCCTCGACCAGGGCCGCGGGGTCGGCCCCGGCCGGCAGCGGCGTCAGCCGCCGGGAGGCCGCGCGGGGAACGGCGGTGCGAGCCGGGCCCGCCTCGCACGCGATGCCCGTCCAGTGGTGGACGGGGGGCCGCCCGAAGTCACCGATGATGCCCTGGAATCCGCCGCCGCCGACCAGGAACCGGCTCATCTCGCCGGTCTCCGCCCACAGATAGAAGGGGGCGTACTGGTTGACCGGGGAGCCGTCGACGCCGCGTTCACGGATGACGTATGCCTTCAGCCCCAGCCCGGCACGGTCGTCGAGGGCGTGGCCACGGGTCGCCACCCGATTCCGGATGACGTTCATGTCGTAGTCGGCGGGCAGGGTGAGCTCGTACTGCATGGCGTACACGGGATGTTCTCCTTCTGCCGGCGCAGCGCTCGGCGGCTGCCCCCGGCTGTGCGTGGGTGGTTCTCCGGTCGGCGGTTACGCGGCGGTGTGCGCGGCCAGCAGGCCGAGCACACCGTCGACCGCCTGGCGGAACGGTTCTTCGGAGCCGGCGGCCCGGGCCAGGACGTAGCCCCCCTGCAGCACGGCCATGACCGTCGACGCCGTGGCGGCGGGGTCGAGGGCGGCGGCCAGCTCGCCGCGGTCGCGGCCCTCGGCCAGCACGGAGGCGAGCCGCTCCCGCAGCCAGGCGAAGGTCTCGTCGACCGGGGCGCGCAGCGCCGGGTCCGCCATGACCTCCGGGTCCTGGGTGAGGCGGCCGACGGGGCAGCCCTTGAGGACGTCCCGCTCGCGCCGCAGGTACGCGGCGATGCGCTCCACGGCCGTGCCGGGCCCGGAGAACTGCGCCTCCGCGGCGGCGCGCAGTTCCCCGGCCGTCCGGGTGATCGCGGCGAGGGCGAGGTCGGGCTTGCCGGCGAAGTGGTGGTACATGCTGCCCTGCCCGGCCCCGGCGCGCTGCTGGATGGCCTTCGGGCTGGTGCCGACGTATCCGCGCTCCCACAGGAGCTCGCGGGTGCTCTCGATGAGCCGTTCCGGGGTACTCATGATCACCAGTGTACATACCAGTAGGTACAGAACGATCAAGAAAAGGTCCCGCCCCCGGCGGAGGGGGCGGGACGCGGGACGGGCGGGGTCAGCAGCCGAAGTCGACCAGGTCGAACGTCGCGTAGTGGTCCCCGGTGTAGTAGTCCTCGTGCGCCTTCTGGCCGGCGACGATCCGGCGGGCGCCGCGGTCCGGGGAGCCCGGGGTCACCACGGTGTACTCGTGGTAGTAGCCGCTGGCCTGCCGGGGCAGGACGCGCTCGCGGTTGGAGAAGACGGTGCCGTCCTTCGGGTACGGGAAGGGGCCGCCCTGGTCGATCAGGCGCAGGGTGTCGTGGGCCTGCGAGGGCAGGTCGGAGTAGCAGATGTCGCCGACGGTCTTCACGGCGGCGACCCCGTGGACGGCCGGAGCGGAGGCCGGGCCGGCGGCGACGGCGGGCGTGCCGACGAGCAGCGTGGAGGCCAGGGCGGCGAGGGCGGCAACACGCGCGAAGCGATGGGGGGTTGTCATGAGGCACAGCATGACGCGCGTAGCACATGTCATGTCAACGCCAATATTTAATGTTTTCCTGACGTTAACCGGGCTCGGAGGGCCATATGGCGGAGGCTTTGCCTCAGAGGCAAAACTTTTGCCCCTGAGGTACGACCCGGCTATACCGGAAGCATGAGTGCAGACGACCTGCCCGCCGTGGCACCGCAATTGCGTGCCCTGCGCCGGCGCAGCGGGCTGACCCTGGAGGCCGCCGCCGCGCGGGCAGGACTCTCCCCCGCACACCTCTCCCGGCTGGAGACCGGGCAGCGGACGCCGTCCCTGCCGATGCTGCTGGCCCTGGCGCGCACCTACGGGACGACCGTCTCCGACCTGCTGGGCGAGGTGCCCGAGGGGCGCGATCCGATCGTACGCGCCGACCGGATGGAGGCGCAGGAGGCCGGTGGCTGGACCTACTGGCGGGCGGGGGGCTCGGGGCGGGCCATGCAGGCCCTGCGGCTGCACGTGCCGCAGGGCCGGGGCGGCCAGGAGGACCTGGTGCGGGTGCACCCGGGCGAGGAGTGGCTCTACGTCACCGGTGGCCGGCTGCGGCTGACCCTCGGCGAGAGCGTGCACCTGCTCGACCCCGGGGACGCGGCCCACTTCGACTCCCTCACCCCCCACCGCATCGCGGCCGCGTCGGGCGGCGGGGTGGACCTTCTGTTCATGCACACGCTGATGCAGAGCGGTGCCGCCGGGCTGTGCCTCGGCGGTGCCGCACCGACCCGGAGGGCAATGCCGTGAGCGACCACGCGAAGGACTACCTGGAAGAGGACCGCGCCCCGATGGGCATGACGGTCCGCGTCTTCATCTACCTCGTCGCCGTCCACTTCATCGTGGCCTTCTTCTTCCTCCTCTTCTATCTCGGCGGGGCGAGGTGACGGGCGTGGCTACCCTGGGCCCATGGCCCGTACCGCCCGGGAAGTCCTCGACGACGCCGTGCGCGCCCTGCCGCCCGGCTCCAACCGCCTCGTCCCCCTGATCGCCTCGGGCGCCGCCCCGCGCACGGCCCTCGCGGCCCTCGCCCTGGAGCAGCACCACGTCATCACCGGCGACCGCCGCAGCTTCCTGCACCTCGCCGCCCGTGCCACGGGGGCCGGGCAGCCGGCCGCCGCCGCCTTCTTCGAGCACCTCGCCCTCGGCGAGGACCTCGCGCTCGGCCTGTTGCGGCCGCTCGCGGCCGCCTGCGGGCTGGACGAGGAGGCGGTGCGCTCCCACGAGCCGCGGGCCGGCTGCCAGGCGTATCCGGCGTACGCGGCCTGGCTGGCCCTGGGCGCCGAGCCGGTGGACGCGGTGGTGGCGCTCACCGCCAACTTCGCGGCCTGGGGCGGCTACTGCGCCACCGTGAGCGGCGCCCTGCGCAGCCACTACGGCTTCGCCGACGCGGCCTGCGGCTTCTTCGACTTCTTCGCCGGCCCCGATCCGGACGGTGAGCACACGGCCCTCGGGGCGGTCGAGGAGGGGCTGGCCGGTGGCCTGCTCTCGGAGCCGCTGGCGCACCGCTACGGGCGGCTCCTCCAGGACTACGAGTCGATGTTCTGGAACACCCTCGCCGACAGCTGACGCGCCCCGGCGTCGGTCAGCGAGCCGTGGAGCCGCAGCCGTGCGATGCCCCCGTCGGGATAGATGTCGATGCGGGCGTGGGTGGCGGCGGGCGCGTCCGGCAACGGGAAGCGGTGCACGGTGTCGGGCTGGAGGCGGGTGCGGGGGAGCACCTCCGTCCAGCCGGTGGTGTGGCCGGCCGGGTCGGCACCCGTGGTGGCGTCGAGCACGGACAAGGCGGCCCATCCGGCCGCGTTGCCCTTGTAGCAGCCGGTGTCGATCTCGACGGCTCTCGGCACGCACTGCCCGGTGAGGCGGTAGCGCACCCAGTCGTTGCCCCGGTCGCGGCGGCGGCGCGTCTCCCAGCCGTGGTCCATCCGGTGGGAGCGGCCCGGGTGGATGCTGTGGGCCGGGGAGGAGAAGAAGCGGTCGGAGGCGTCCTCGGCGTGGCCGCCGTTCTCCAGGGCCGCGAGGTCGAAGGTGCCCAGGGCGGCGAGCCAGGCGGGGTCGGGCAGGGCTTCGCCGTGGACGCGCAGACGGGCCACGCCGCCGTCGGGGTACTGGCGCAGGCGGACGTGGGTGAAGCGCCGTGCGGTCTCCACGGCGAAACCGTTGGCGGCGTGGCCGCCGACGGGGGTGCGCGGCACCAGGGGCGTCCACGTCACGTCGTCGGCGAGCAGTTCCCCGGGGGAGGGGGTGCCGGGCAGTGCCGTGGCCTCGACGCTGACGGCCTGGGGGTGGTTGCCGCGGAAGTGGGCGGTGTCGACGACGACGCCGTGGACGACGCCGGGTACGCCGAGCCGGACCAGGGCCCAGTCGTGGTCCGCGTCCGCGGGGTGCGGGCGGTCGGCGGAGGGGCCGCGCCGGCGGCGGGTCTCCCAGCCGTCCATGACCTTGCCCTTGTGTCCGTAGTGCTCGGGGTCGAAGCGGGCGGGGCCCGGGGTGAGCAGGTTCTCCCGCTCGGCGAAGAACTCGTCGTTCGCGGCCGTCACGGCGGCGCCCAGCCGCCGGTCGGCGAGGTCGGGGAGGGCGGTGAAGGGGAAGGCGGCGGTGCGGTAGTCGGCGTAGGGGTCGCCGCCCGCGTAGGGGCGCGCGGCTCCGGGGAAGGAGGGGATGCTGCCGGGTATGCCGGGCGTGCTCATGTGCGCTCCAGGAGTCGGCCGGTGGGCTCGGGCGGGACGCCGCCGCGGTCGGCGATCTTGCGGCCGCGCAGCCACGTGGACCGTACGACCCCGTGCAGGGTCCGGCCCGCGTAGGCGGTGACGGGATTGCGGTGGTGGAGGGCGGCGGGGTCGACGGTGAAGGTCTCGTCGGGGGCGAGGACGGCGAAGTCGGCGTCGTGGCCGGGTGCAATGGCGCCCTTGCGGTCGAGGCCGGCGAGGGCGGCGGGTGCGGTGGACATCCAGCGGGCCACGTCGTGCAGGGTGTGCCCGCGCCGCCGCGCCGCGGTCCAGACGGCGGACAGTCCCAGTTGGAGGGAGGAGATGCCGCCCCAGGCGGTGCCGAAGTCGCCGTCCTTGAGATCGGCGGTGCAGGGCGAGTGGTCGGAGACGATGCAGTCGATCGTCCCGTCGGCGAGCCCCGCCCAGAGCGCGTCCTGGTTGGCCGCCTCGCGGATGGGCGGGCAGCACTTGAACTCGGTGGCGCCGTCGGGGACTTCCTCGGCGGTCAGGGTGAGGAAGTGCGGGCAGGTCTCGACGGTGACCCGTACGCCCTCCGCCCGGGCTGCGGCGAGCGCGGGCAGGACGTCGGCGGAGGACAGGTGCAGGACGTGGACGCGCGTGCCGTACCGGCGGGCGGCGGCCAGCAGCGCGCCGACGGCCTCGTTCTCGGCGGCCCGGGGACGGGAGGCGAGGAAGTCGGCGTAGCGCGGGCCGCCGGGGCGCGGGGCGCGCTCCAGCCGGCCGGGGTCCTCGGCGTGCACGATGAGCAGGGCGCCGAGGGCGGCGACCTCCCGGGCGACGGCGTCGAGGGCGGCGCGGTCCAGGTGCGGGAACTCCTCGACGCCGGACGGGGAGAGGAAGGACTTGAAGCCGAAGACGCCCGCGTCGTGCAGCGGCCGCAGGTCGGCGACGTTGCCGGGCAGCGCGCCGCCCCAGAATCCGACGTCGGTGTGCACCCGGTCGCGTGCGGCGGCCCGTTTGACGTGCAGGCCGGGCACGGTGGTGGTGGGCGGCACGCTGTTGAGGGGCATGTCGAGGAGGGTGGTGACGCCGCCGGCGGCCGCCGCGCGGGTCGCGGCAGGGAAGCCCTCCCAGGTGCTGCGGCCGGGGTCGTTCACGTGCACGTGGGTGTCGACGAGGCCGGGCAGCAGCACGTCGTCGCCGAGGTCCTCGGCGGCGGCTCCGGGCGGGGGCGGCTCGTCGTACGGCAGGACACCGCTGATCCGGCCGCGGGTGACGG
Organism: Streptomyces sichuanensis; assembly: GCF_020328095.1. NCBI lineage: Bacteria > Bacillati > Actinomycetota > Actinomycetes > Kitasatosporales > Streptomycetaceae > Streptomyces > Streptomyces sichuanensis. The sequence continues at coordinate 173,676 of NZ_JAIXMK010000001.1, read as the reverse complement.
TGACGGTGGCGGGACGCACGGCCCCGGAGGTGACGACCCGCGTCGACCGCAGGACGAGGTCCACGCTCCGGCCCGTGCGCCGCCCCGCGCTCCGGCCGGTGTCTCGGTCCGCGTCCTGCCCCGGCCCCCGGCCCTTGCCCCGATCCGTGCTCTGGTCCCTGCGCTCGTCCACGCCTCGGCCTCCCGGCAGCCCGGATGACGCGATGTCAACGGTCTGTTGAACCGCGATGCGGGAAGTCTTCAGTCGCCGCCCACCGCCGTCAAGACCCTTTCATTTCCCGGAATGCGCCTTTCACAGAACAGAAACCGCCGTGTGGGGCCGGCGGTGGCCGGTAGGCTGCTGCCCATCCATCCCGGAAGGAGCGCCGTGCCCTCGCCTGCCGAGCCCCGAACCGCCGCGACCACGGGCGGAGTCCAGTCCCTTGAGCGCGCCTTCGACCTGCTGGAGCGGATGGCGGACGCCGGGGGCGAGGTCGGACTGAGCGAATTGTCGGCGAGCAGCGGGCTGCCGCTGCCGACGATCCACCGGCTGATGCGCACGCTGGTGGCCTGCGGGTACGTCCGCCAGCAGCCCAACCGGCGGTACGCCCTGGGCCCCCGGCTGATCCGGCTCGGCGAGAGCTCCTCGCGGCTGCTCGGCACCTGGGCCCGCCCGCACCTCGCCCGCCTGGTCGACGAGACCGGCGAGACCGCCAACATGGCGCTTCTGGACGGCGACGAGGTCGTGTACGTCGCACAGGTGCCCTCGCGGCACTCGATGCGGATGTTCACCGAGGTCGGCCGGCGGGTCCTGCCGCACTCCACGGGCGTGGGCAAGGCGTTGCTGGCCCAGTCGCCCGACGAGGAGGTGCGCGCCCTGCTGGGGCGTACGGGCATGCCCGCCGCGACCGAGAAGACCATCACCACGCCCGAGGGCTTCCTGGAGGAGCTCGCGCGGGTGCGCGAGACGGGCTTCGCGATGGACGACAACGAGCAGGAGATCGGCGTCCGCTGCCTCGCCGTCCCGGTGCCCGACTCCCCCACGTCCGCGGCCATCTCCGTCTCGGGCCCGGCGGGCCGGGTCACCGAGGCGGCGACGGAGCGGATCGTCCCCCTGCTGCAGGAGGTGGCGGCCGAGCTCTCGGTGACGCTCGCCGGGACGACCGCCTCCGCCTGAGCGGCACTCGGGCGGTGTCAGGCGCCCTCGCGGGGGCGCGGCAGCGCACGCTCGTCCGGCGCGCCGCCCGCCGGCCCGTCCGCCGATCCGTTCACCGGCTCGTTCGCGGCCTCGGCCTCGCCCGGCAGCCCGCCGAAGCTCTCGACCGCCGCGCGGACGTCGCCGAGGGCGGGTGCCAGGGCGCTGACGGAACCGACGGCACCGGCCACGAGCAGGAGCGAGCGCCGCAGCCGGGAGACGTCCGTCGCACCGGCCCGGGCCATCGCGTCGAGGGCGGCCAGTTCGTCCTCGGCCGCGTCCCTGTCGGGTAAGAGGGCGGGGTGCCCGGCCAGCGCCCGGCGCAGCCGGGACACCGCTGCGCCCAGCTCGCCCGCTCTCGGATCCGGCTCTTCGCCGAAACGGTCCGCTCGCACCTCTTCCACCACAACGGCGCCTTCCGCCACGACTGCCCCCCTCCCACACGCGCTCGCGCGGATCAGTTAACGCCACTTTCCGTGTGCCGCGCCACACGCACAGCGAAATTCAGGCCGGGTGTTCACGTGCGGGTGACGAACTGGCGTACGGCGCACATCCGGTCACCCATGCGGTATGCAGGGCCCATGGCTGCGATGACGGACACGGGTGCGAAACGGGCGTCGGTGGCGGGGCTGTTGCTGGCGGCGGGGGGCGGGCGGCGGCTCGGGGGCCGGCCCAAGGCGCTGCTGACGCAGCGGGGCGGCGAGCTGCTCGTGGAGCGTGCGGTGCGGGTGATGCGCGAGGGTGGGTGCGCGCCGGTGCACGTGGTGCTCGGCGCCGGGGCGTCCGAGGTGCGGGCGCGGCTCGGCGAGCGTCCCAGGGGGGCGGTCCTGGTGGACCACCCGGGCTGGGCGGAGGGCATGGGCTCCTCGCTGACGGCCGGCCTGGCCTCGCTCGCGGCCGTCGCGGACGCGACGGCCGCGCTGGTGATGCTGGTGGACCAGCCGCGCGTCGGGCCGGAGGCGGTGGCACGGGTGCTGGCCGCGCACCGGGCCGGGGCGGGGCTCGTGGCGGCGGCGTACGACGGCGAGCGGGGGCACCCGGTGCTGCTGGGGCGGGAGCAGTGGGACGGCGTCGCCCGGTCGGCGACCGGCGACCGGGGCGCCCGCGCGTATCTGCGTCAACACGGCGCAGCCGTACGGCTCGTGGAGTGCGCGGACGTCGCGGCGCCGGACGACGTCGACACCCCGGACGATCTCGCGCTCCTGGAGTGAGGAGGCCGCCTGTCCGGCGCAACGGCACCCTTGAACTTCCACCATGAGAAAAATAGTCTCCATTCGTCCGCGCGGCACCGCGTGCCCTGGCGTGCCGTGCCGTGTCTGCCGTGACCGGCTGACCCCGGCGGCTGCCGCCGGGCAGCACGCCCGCTGAAGGAGTGACAGCCCATGTCCGCACCAGCGCCGTCCCCGCTGGCCGTCGTCGAGGCCCCGTACGTGGAGCGGCAGGAGGAAGTGCTGACCGATGCGGCACTCGGCTTCCTCGCCGCGCTGCACCGCCGGTTCACGCCCCGGCGCGACGCGTTGCTCGCCCGCCGTGCCGAGCGCCGTGCGGAGATCGCCCGTACCGGGCGCCTGGACTTCCTCGCGGAGACCGCCTCCGTCCGCGCCGACGCCGGCTGGCGCGTGGCCGGGGCCCCGGCCGCGCTGCAGGACCGGCGCGTGGAGATCACCGGGCCGGCCGACGACCGCAAGATGACGGTCAACGCCCTCAACTCCGGTGCCCGCGTGTGGCTCGCCGACTTCGAGGACGCCTCTGCGCCCACGTGGCGCAACGTCGTGGGCGGCCAGCTGAACCTGATCGACGCCTACGAGCGCCGCATCGACTTCACCTCGCCGGAGGGCAGGACGTACGCCCTCGGGCCCGCCGACGAGCTCGCGACGGTCGTCATGCGCCCGCGCGGCTGGCACCTCGACGAGCGGCACCTGACCGTCGACGGCCGTCCCGTCCCCGGGGCGCTGGCCGACTTCGGCCTCTACTTCTTCCACAACGCGCGCCGGCTGCTCGACCTCGGCAGGGGACCGTACTTCTACCTCCCCAAGACCGAGTCGCACCTGGAGGCCCGGCTGTGGAACGACGTGTTCGTCTTCGCGCAGGACTACGTGGGCCTGGACAGGGGCACGATCCGCGCCACGGTCCTCATCGAGACGATCACCGCCGCGTACGAGATGGAGGAGATCCTCTACGAGCTGCGCGAGCACGCCTCCGGGCTCAACGCGGGCCGCTGGGACTACCTCTTCTCGCTCGTGAAGAACTTCCGTGACGGCGGGGAGAAGTTCGTCCTTCCCGACCGCAACGCCGTGACGATGACGGCCCCGTTCATGCGCGCCTACACCGAACTGCTCGTCCGCACCTGCCACAAGCGCGGCGCGCACGCCATCGGCGGCATGGCGGCCTTCATCCCCTCGCGCCGGGACCCCGAGGTCAACGCGGTCGCCCTGGAGAAGGTCAGGGCGGACAAGAACCGCGAGGCCGCCGACGGCTTCGACGGCTCCTGGGTCGCCCACCCCGACCTGGTGCCCGTCGCCCGCGCCTGCTTCGACGCCGTCCTGGGCGACCGGCCGCACCAGAAGGACCGGCTCCGCGAGGACGTCGTGGTGACGGCCGATCAGCTCATCGCCGTGGACTCACTGCAGGCCAGGCCCACGGCGGCGGGGCTGCGCAACGCCGTCCAGGTCGGCATCCGCTACATCGAGGCATGGCTGCGGGGGGTGGGCGCGGTGGCCATCTTCCACCTCATGGAGGACGCGGCGACGGCGGAGATCTCCCGTTCCCAGATCTGGCAGTGGGTGAACGCGGGCGTCGTGCTCGACACCGGCGAGAAGGTCACGGAGGCGCTGGTGCGCCGGATGGCGGCGGAGGAACTGGCACAGGCCGGCGGCGATGCGACGGGCGCGTGGCAGCGGGCCCACGACCTGCTGCTGGAGGTCGCGCTCAGCGAGGATTACGCCGACTTCCTGACGCTGCCGGCGTACGAGCTGCTGGGCTGAGGCGGCCCCGGCGGGGGTGCGGCGGGGCGCGGGCACGGCCCGTTCCGGGTCCGGCCGGGGCCCGCCCTCACGTCATCGCCGCGCCCAGGGCCACGAAGCCGCAGATGAGCACGGCGAGGATCGCCAGCAGCGGCCAGACGAACCGCAGGTAGCGGTCGTAGCCGACCTTCGCCAGGGACACGCCGCCCATGACGACGGCGGTGGTGGGCACCCACAGGTTCATCCAGCCGCTCGCCGCCTGCCAGGCCGTGACCACCACCGCCCGCGAGACGTCCGCGAAGTCGGCGAGCGGCGCCATGATGGGCATGGCGAGCGTGGCGTGGCCGGAGGTGGAGGGGATCAGGAAGGCCAGCGGCAGGTTCACGACGTAGACCAGGATCGCGAAGACCACCGGCGGGGTGCCGGTGACCACGCCCTCGACGGCGTGCAGGACCGTGTCGATGACCTTCGCGTTGGTCATGATGACGGTGACGCCGCGGGCCAGCACGATGACCAGCGCCGGGGCGATGAAGTCCGCCGCGCCCTGCACCAGCGTGGCGCTGAGCCGCTGCTCCCCCAGCCGGGCCACCAGCCCGACGAGCACGGCCGCCGCGATGAACAGCGCCGCCAGCTGGGCGAAGGACCAGCCCAGCTCCCAGGGGTAGGGGGTGGCGTCGGTCCTGCCGGTGAGCGCGCTCGCCCAGGGGATCACCGAGAAGATCATGAACGCGAAGACCAGCGCGACCAGCACCAGCACGGTCTTGTGCAGCCCCGTCAGCTCCGGCGGCTCGGCGGCCTGGGCGGCCAGCTCGCGGTCGCCCTCCCGGAAGCCGACCAGGGAACGGTCCGGGTCGGCCCGCACCCGGCTCGCGTACCGCACGACGTAGCCGATCGTGACCGCGGTCAGCACCAGCCACATCGCGAAGCGCAGCGCGATGCCGTCGCCCAGCGAGACGCCGGCGGCGGAGGAGGCCACGCCCGTGGCGAAGGGGTTGACGGTGGAGGCGAGGACGCCGACGCCCGCGCCGAGGATGATCGCGCCGGTGGCGACCATGCGGTCGTAGCCGAGCGCCAGCATCAGCGGCACCAGCAGTCCGTAGAAGCCCAGCGTCTCCTCCGCGAAGCCCTCGACGGTGCCGAGGAGCGAGAAGACCGTCATGACGCCGGCGATGAGCAGCGCCCCGCGGTCGCTCAGCCGGTGGGCGAGCCGTTCGATGCCGCGGTCCAGGGCACCGGTAGCGAAGACGACGGTGATGAACGCCCCGATGGCGAGGACGAAGAGGAAGACGCCCGCGCTGCCGTAGAGCGCGCCGACCGCGTCCGGGGCGACGAGTCCGGTGGTGGCGTCGCGCAGCCCGTAGAGGCCGTTGACCGGGGCCAGGAAGAGCTCGCCCAGCCGGTGGAGGAAGCTGCCGGGTGCGGCCTCGTGGTGGTAGGTGCCCTGGATGGGGTCGCCGTCGGGGGTGCGGCGGTAGGTGCCGGAGGGGATGACGAAGGTGAGCGCCCAGACGATCAGCGTCACGGCCGCGAGGACGGTGAGCGCGCTGGGGAAGACGAAGCCGCGCTTGTCCCGGTCCCGGTCCTGGTCCTGGTTCCGGTGGTCGTGGTCCGCCTCCGGCGGCTGCTGTTCCATGACGCCACACCTTTCGGAACGAATGGGTGCTTTTCGTGCCGATTGTGGCGTAGGGAGGAGACGGGGTGGCCGAGGCGCGCAGCCCCGGCCTCCGCCCTGCTCGGGGGGCGGCCCTGCTCAGGGGGTGGCCCTGCTCAGGGGGTGGCCCTGCTCAGGGGGTGGGTGGCGACGGCCGGGGGCGGCGCCTCCACCGCGCGTGGTGGAAGGCGAGGTTGAGGACGACCGCCGTCAGGCAGCCGGCGCTGACCCCCGAATCCAGGATGATCTTCAGGGTCTCGGGGATCGCCGGGTTGTCGTAGAAGGTGCGGGAGACCACCGGGACGAGGCCGACGCCCAGGGAGACCGCGGCGATCAGGAGGTTGTCGCCGTGGTCGAGGCCCGCGGTGCGCAGCACGTTGATGCCGCTGGCCGCGACCGTGCCGAAGAGCACGATGCCCGCACCGCCCAGGACCGGCTGCGGCACGACGGCGATGAGCGAGGCGAACACCGGGCTCAGTCCGAGCAGGACGAACATCAGGCCGCAGGTGGCGACCGTGTGCCGGCTGCGGACGCGGGTGAGGGCGACCAGGCCGATGTTCTGCGCGAAGGCGCTGTTGGTGAAGCCGTTGAAGAACGGGCCGAGGGCACTGCCGAGGGTGTCCGCGCGCAGGCCGGCCGCGATGACCTTCTCGTCGGCCTCGCGCTCGACGATCGCGCCGAGGGCGAGCATGTCGGCGGTGCTCTCGGTCATGCAGACCAGCATCAGCACGCACATCGAGACGATGGCCGGCACCTCGAAGCGCGGCTGGCCGAAGTGGAAGGGGGCGGGGAAGCCGACGATCGCGGCGTGCCGCAGGGCCGTCGTGTCGACGGCGCCGGCCGCCGCGGCCACGAGCGTGCCGGCGATCAGCCCCAGCAGGATCGCGATCTGCCGCAGGAACCCCGTGAGCGTCCTGCGCAGGACCAGCACGATGAGCAGGGTCGCTCCGGCCAGGCCGAGGTTGGTGAGGGAGGCCGGCCGGTCCGGGTGGCCTCCCTGGATCCAGCCGAAGGAGACGGGCAGGAGCGTGATGCCGATGAGGGTGATGACCGTGCCGCTGACGACGGGCGGGAAGAAGCGGACGAGTCTGCAGAACGAGGGGGCGAGCAGGAACCCCAGCACGCCGGCCGCGATGACGGCCCCGTAGATGACGGGCAGGGCGTCCCGGCGGTCGGCCTGGGCGTCGGCGATGGCCAGCATCGGCGCGACGCCCGCGAAGGAGACGCCGTTGACGAACGGCATCCTGGCGCCGACCTTCCAGAAGCCGATGGTCTGGAGGAGGGTCGCGATGCCGGAGGTGAAGAGACTCGCCCCCACGAGGAAGGTGATCTCCACGGGCGACAGCCCGAGATACGCCCCGAGCACGAGGGGCGGCGCGACGACTCCCGCGTAACTGGCGGCCACATGCTGAAACCCCCCGGCAACCAGCCGCCCGAACGGCGGCACCCGGTCCACGGGGTGCACCGCCTGCCGCCCCGCGGCGGGCACGTGACCGGCGCCCGGGGAAGCGGCGGCGCCGGGGCGAGCGGCGCCGGCCGACGTGGTGGTCGCTGCTAGGGCGGCGCCCGGGCAAGCGGCGGTGCCCATCGGGGCCGTGCCCGACGCAACGGTCTCCGCTGGGGCGGCGCCCGCCGACGTGGTGGCGCCCGCCGACGTGGTGGTCGCTGCTGGGACGGCGCCCGGGGAAGCCGCAGCGCCCACCGGGGCCGTGCCCGACGCAACGGTCTCCGCTGGGGCGGCGCCCGCCGACGTGGTGGCGCCCGCCGACGTGGTGGCGCCCGCCGACGTGGTGGCGCCCGCCGACGTGGTGGTCGCTGCTAGGGCGGCGCCCGGGCAAGCGGCGGTGCCCATCGGGGCCGGGCCCGACGCAACGGTCTCCGCTGGGGCGGCGCCCGTGGAGGCGACAGCCCCGGCCCGGGGCGCGCCCGCCGATACGGCGGTCTCCGCTGGGACCGCGTCCGGGGAAGCGACAGCGCCGGCCGCGGTCGTGCCCGCCGACGTGGTGGTCGCCGCCGGGGCGGCGCCCGGGCACGCGGCGCCCATCGGGGCAGTGCCAGCCGACGTGGCAGCCTCTGCTGGCGCGGCGTCCCCGGAAGCGACAGCCCCGGCCCGGGGCGCGCCCACCGATACGGCGGTCTCCGCTGGGACCGCGTCCGGGGAAGCGACAGCGCCGGCCGCGGTCGTGCCCGCCGACGTGGTGGTCGCCGCCGGGGCGGCGCCCGGGCACGCGGCGCCCATCGGGGCAGTGCCAGCCGACGTGGCAGCCTCTGCTGGCGCGGCGTCCCCGGAAGCGACAGCCCCGGCCCGGGGCGCGCCCGCCGGTGCGGCGGTCTCCGCTGGGGCGGCGCCCGCCGACGTGGTGGCGACAGCCCCGGCCCGGGGCGCGCCCGCCGGTGCGGCGGTCTCCGCTGGGGCGGCGTCCGGGCAAGCGGCGTGGTCCGCCGGGGCGGCGGTGTCCGGATCCGTGCTCGCCCGGGCGGCTTCGCCGCCGTGGGCGGAGCCGCCGATCGGGCCGGACGGCCCGAGTGGCGGTCCGGACGAGCCGTGCGTTCGATCCCTGGTGGATGCCCCGCCCTCGGTGGTCGCGTCCGCCGAACCGGGCGGCGCGTCACCCCGGCCAGGCGCCCCCGCCAACGGGTCACCGCCCGGACCGGGAAGCCCCGGGGCAGGCTCGCCGGCCCCGGCGGGTTCCTCCCCCGGAGGCGCAGGGGGGCGTGGGGCCGGCGGCGAGTCGGGGGGTGGGGGGCCGTGTTGCTTGCGGCCGGTGGGCCTGGGCACGGCGGGTCCTCCTGTCGGTGGGGAGGGACCGGGGCGTGGCGGGCCGCGCCCCGGTCCTGTCCCGGCCGAGGGCCGTCCCCCTCGGCGGGTCGGTGGTCAGCCGGCGTCGGCGGCGATCCGTGCGAGGCGGTGGGCCTGGGTGCGGGCCTCGCGGGCGACGGTCTCCTCGTCGGCGGTGACGAGCCGGCCGTCCTCGACGACCGCCCTGCCGTCGATCAGCGACAGCGCGACCGGCGCGGGCGGCCCGAGGACGAGGGCGGCGACGGGGTCGGCGATGGTGGAGTGGCCCAGCCCGTCCAGCCTCCACAGCACCAGGTCGGCGAGTTTGCCGGCTTCGAGCGAACCGGTCTCCTCCGCCCGGCCCAGGACCTGCGCCCCTCCGTACGTGCCCAGCCGCAGCGCCTGCCGCGCGTCGAGGGCCGTCGCGCCGCCGGCGAGACGGTGGACGAGCAGGGCGTTGCGCAGTTCGGTGTGGAGTTCGCCGGACTCGTTGGAGGCGGTGCCGTCGACGCCGAGGCCGACGGGGATGCCGGCGCGCAGCATCGCGGGGACGCGGGCGGTGCCCGCGCCGAGGCGGGCGTTGGAGGAGGGGCAGTGCGCCACGCCCGTACCCGTGCGGGCGAAGGCGTCGACGTCGGCGTCGGTCATGTGGACGCAGTGGGCCATCCACACGTCGTCGCCGAGCCAGCCGGTGGACTCGAAGTAGTCCGTCGGCCCCATCCCGAACAGCTCTTTGCAGAAGTCCTCCTCCTCCACGGTCTCCGAACCGTGCGTGTGCAGCCGCACGCCCCTGCGGCGGGCGAGCGCGGCGGACTCCCGCAGGAGCTCGGTGGAGACGGAGAACGGCGAGCAGGGGGCGACGCCGATGCGCAGCATCGAGCCGAAGGAGGGGTCGTGGTGGGCGTCGATGGCCTCCTCGGTGGCCGCGAGCGCGGCCTCGGTGGTCTCGACGGCGAAGTCCGGCGGCAGCCCGCCCGCCGACTGCCCGCGGTCCATGGAGCCACGGGTGGGGCTGAAGCGCACGCCCAGCTCGCGGGCGGCCCGGATCTCGGCACCGAGCAGGTCGCCGGCGCCCCGCGGGAAGACGTAGTGGTGGTCCATGGCGGTGGTGACGCCGCCGCGGACCATCATGGCGAGGGAGCCGCGGGCGGCGGCGTACACCATCGGCTCGTCGATGCGGGCCCACGTGGGGTAGAGGGCGACGAGCCAGTCGAAGAGGTTGCTGTTCTGGGCGAGCCCGCGGGTGAGCCATTGGTAGAAGTGGTGATGAGTGTTGACGAGGCCGGGCGTGGCGAGGTGCCCGGTGCCGTCGATGCGGCGGGCGACGTCCGGGAGGTGCGCGGGCGCGGGTCCGGGGCCGACGGACTCGATGAGGTTGCCGTGGACGACGACGTGCCCGTCGGCGTACTCGGTGTCGTGTGCGTCGACGGTCGCGACGGCGCAGCCCTCGATGACGGTCCGGGTCGCTGAAGCCGCTGAAGGGGGTGCTGCCATGGTTGCCAGGTCCTTAGGGGTCGCCGGGGATCCGTCAGGGGTTCGCCGCATCCACCGGTATGCCGGGCTCGGCGCCGTCGCGCAGGATGGTCGCCTCGATGAGGCCGTAGGGGCGGTCGGCCGCGTAGTAGACCTCGTTGTCGTTGTCGAGGCCGAAGGGGGTGAGGTCGGCGAGGAAGTGGTGCTTGTTGGGGAGGGACAGCCGGATCTCGTCGATGCCGGGGCACTGGTCGATGACCCGCGACCCCATGCTGTAGAGGGTCTGCTGCAGCGAGAGCGAGTAGGTGTCGGCGAAGGCGGTCAGCAGGTGCTCGCGCGCCCGCTCGTAGGCGCGGTTCCACTCGGCGGGCTGCGGTTGTCCGCTGCCGCCGGTCCAGGCGTGGCGCCAGCGGGCGTGGACCTGGGTGGCGAGGATGCGGTCGCGGGTCTCGGGGAGGGTGGTGTAGCGGTCCTTGACGTAGCCGTGGAACTCCGAGTCGGTGGAGTTGAGGACGACGAGGTCCTTGAGGCCCGAGAGGACCTGCCACCGCTCGCCGTCGAAGGTGACCTGCGCGGTGCGGGTCTCCCGGTTCTCCCGGACGAAGGAGTGCTGCTTGGGGCCGGGGACGTCGATGCGTCCCCAGGCGTACTCCTCGATGCGGATGCGGGCGGTGTGGACGGCGTCCTGGCTGGTGACGAAGTGCCGGGCGAGGTGGATGCCGAACTGCTCGGCGGAAACGATGCCGTGTTCCTTGGCGAAGGCGAAGACGGTGTTCTTGGTGGCGTCGGTGGTGAGGACCTTGGCGTTGCAACCGGAGAGGTGGACGTCCGCCATGTCGCCCGAGAGGGACACGGAGACGTTCAGGTCCTTGATGTGGTGCGTGGCGCCGTCGCGCACGATCCTGACGACGCGGTTCTCGGCCTTGCCGTACTGGTTCTGGCCAAGGATCACGGAGCTAGCTCCCTCGGTAGACGGAGTATCCGAACGGGCTGAGGAGCAGGGGGACGTGGTAGTGCTCGCCGCGGGCGACGGCGAAGGTGACCGCCACTTCCGGGAAGAAGACGGGCTCCTCGGCCGGCCGGTGGGGCAGGTAGGGCCCCACGTCGAAGCGGAGCCGGGCCCGGGCGCCGCCCGACGGCAGGGCGGGAAGGTCCGCGCACCGTCCGTCCGCGTCGGTTTCCGACGCCCCGAGCACGGCCCAGCCGTCGCCGTCGGAGACGGACAGCTCGACGGCGATGCCGGCCGCGGGGCGTCCGGCGGCGGTGTCCAGGACGTGCGTGGACACGGTGGTGCTGCGTGCGGCGCCGTTTCCCTCCTGTGCGCTCACGATCGGGACGCTCCTTCGGTGGGGGGCTGCACGGCGAGCCGGGCCAGCCGGATGCGGTTGATGCGCCCCAGCTCCCGGCGGACGTTCTCGCGTTCGCGTTCCGGACTGTTGTCGATCCGGTCCCGGAGGGCGTCCCGCAGCTGAAGGGCCGTCAACCCTGTGGCGCAGATGAGGAAGACGTGACCGAACCTCTCCTGGTAGGCCAGGTTGAGTTCGAGCATCTCCTCCTTGAGTTCCGCCGGGGCACCGGCCATGCCGCGCTGTTCCCGCGCGGAGACCGGGTCGCCGGGCGCCGGGCGCCCGATGGGCGGGTGCGCGGCCATCGCCTCGGCCAGGTCGGCGGCACTCAGGCGGGCGACGGCGGAGTCGGCGGCGGTCAGCAGTTCCTCGGCGTCACGGTAGGGGCGCCGGGCGAGGACGTCGTCGGCCCACGCGGTACTGGCGCAGATCTCGTGGAGGGCGGACCGGGCGATGTGTTCCTCGGCCGCGTTGAACCGGGCGAGCCCCGGCGTCGAACTCGAAGACACGGCAACCTCCGTGGCACTTCTCGCTGCACTGCGCTGCACTGCACTCACCCGGACGGGCTGCGCATAGCTAACGCCCTGCGGAAGACGTCGTCAACACTTTGTTGAAGAACGCCACCCACGGTGCCGTCGTCCAGGAATCAACCATGAGTACACCCGTACGGCAGGTGGAGGGGCTCCCACCAGGTGGTATGGCACCTCTATGACCTCAGAACCGCCTGGCCCGCCGTCAGGCCCGCTCACGCCACAGCCGACTCCGGGGCCGGAGTCCGGGCGCAGGAAGCGCCGCCGACTGCTGACGGCGGTCATTGTGGGCGCGACAGCGCTCGTCGTGATCATCGTGGTGGTCATGATGCTCGGTCAGGGGGAGAGCGGCGGCCCGGCCAAGGACCCTGCCGAGGCACAGAAGCTGGCGAGCGACGTCGCGGCGACACCTGAGGACTGGGGGCCAGGCTTCACGAACACGGGCGAACAGGTGATCGGGCAGGAGGAGCAGATCGCCCAGGATTGCTCGGTGGTCACCAAGGCCAACCGGGCCGGCACAATTGTTGCCCTCCAACGTGACGCGGAAAACAAGGCTTCATCGTTCTCAGTGCGCTCTGAGGTCCGCGTATTCGAGAAGAAGTCCGCAGCAGAATCGTTGGTGAAGGAATCCGAAGACGGCAACCACCGATGCCCCAACCAGCGGTCGAGCGATGGCCAGACGCGTTGGGAACAGATCCGTGAAGGCTCCACGGACGGCCTGACCGGATTCGACGACGTCTTCGCGGAGGAAGGCATTGTGGTGACTGCCGATGACAGCGGCAGTGAAACGAAGATGAGGTACGTACTGACCATGGGAAACGTCGACGACGTGACTCTGAACGCTCAGGCATGGGCCCCCGGGAACACGGAAGCAGACGCACGGAACCTGACGAAGAAAGCCATGCAGGCGATGCAGAAGCGCCTGGCGGAGAAGCAGAACGCCCTTCCCCGCAAACGCTGATCCCATCCTCTGCCCCCACCTCACTCCCGGTTCAGGTAGTTGTAAACGGTGAACCGGCTCACCCCCAGCGCCGCCGCCACCGTTTCCACGCCGTGCCGCAGCGCGAACGCGCCGCGGGCCTCCAGGTTGCGGACCACCGACTGCTTGGTTCTGCGATCAAGTTGCGCCAGCGGCACCCCGTGCCGGCGTTCGAGGTCGGCGAGGATGCGTTCCAGGGAGTCGGCGAGGTGCGGGAGGCGTACGGCGGCGACCGGGCGGCCCTCCCAGGAGAGGACGACGTCGTCCCCCTCGGCCTGTTCCGGCGCGAGCAGCCGTCCGCCCATCGCGTCCACGAGCGGCAGGATCGCGGCCCGGAAGGCGTCCTCGGTCACGCGCCGGCCCCCGCCGCCCCGTCAACGACGTTGACCTGCAGCGACACCCGCGTCGCACCCGCCTCCAACGACGCGCGCACCAACGCGTCCAGAGCCGGAAGCACGACGTCCGCCCGGCCCTCGACGGTGTTGCCGAACGGCCCGACATCGACGGCGTCCAGCGCGGCGGTCCGGACGACGTCGCGGGCCGCCACGGCGTGCGGCGGCGGCTCGTCGAGGTCGAACGGTTCGGTCGTGAACTCCACTCTCAATCGCACGCGGTCAACGTACTGCGGCAGCAAGGGGCCTTGACAGAGGGGCGCGGGGCAGAGGACCGTTTCCTCGTATCGGAATCCATATTCCATATCGTGGAAGAGAGTGGAGTTTCCCGTGACGGCCCTCTCCGATCACCGATTCGATGTGAACCTCTCGCTCCTCTTCACGGAGTTGCCTCTGTTGAAGCGGCCCGCCGCGGCCGCCGCGGCCGGGTTCACGGCCGTGGAGCTGTGGTGGCCGTGGCCGGACGACCCCGTCCCGTCAGCCGCCGCACTCGCCGCACTCGCCGACGCGTTGACCGCGGCCGGGACACAGCTCGTGGGGCTCAACTTCTACGCCGGCCGCCTTCCCGGCCCCGACCGGGGCGCGCTGTCGGTGCCGGGCGCCGAGTCGGAGCGCTTCCGCGCCAACGTCGACGTCGCCGCCGGCTTCGCACGGTCCGTGGGCTGCCGGGCGCTCAACGCGCTGTACGGCAACCGCGTCGACGGGGTGCCGCCCGGCGTGCAGGACGCCCTCGCCCTGGAGAACCTCGCCCTGGCGGCGCGGGCCGCGGACCGGGCGGGAGCGGTGCTGCTGGTCGAACCCCTCAACGCGCGGGAATCGCCGCATTATCCGCTCGTGACGGCCGCCGACGCCGCGGCGGTCGTCGACAAGGTCGACGCCGCGACGGGGCTGGGCAACGCACGCCTGCTGCTGGACCTGTACCACCTCGCCATGAGCGGGGAGGACCTGGCGGCCGTCATCGACCGGTACGGCGCGGGCGCCGGCCACGTGCAGATCGCCGACGTGCCCGGGCGCGGGGCCCCGGGCACCGGCGGCCTCGACGTCGGCGCCCTGCTCGGCCGCCTCCGCGCGGCCGGCTACGACGGCTGGACCGGCCTCGAATACCGCCCCGCCGGCGCGAGCGCGGACAGCTTCGGCTGGCTGACCGGCCACTGACCGGCCGCCGAACGACCGCCGATCGCCCGCCGAACGACCGCCGACCGGCCACCGACCGCCCCGGAAGCCGTCCCCTCGGAAGCCCCCCTCGGCCCCCTCGGAAGGAGACACCGTGCCCCTCCCCCACGTCGCCTGGATAGGACTCGGCATCATGGGCTCGCCCATGGTGGAGAACCTGCTCAAGGCCGGTTACCCCGTCACGGGCTACACCCTCGAACCCCACAAGCTCGACCGCCTCGCCGCAGCGGGCGGCACCCCCGCCGCCTCCGTCCGCGAGGCGGTCGCCGACGCCGCCGTCGTCGTCACCATGCTCCCCGCCGACCCCGACGTCACCGCCGTGACCGGCGGCGACGACGGCGTCCTGGCCTGCGCCCGCCCCGGCACCCTGCTCATCGACATGTCGTCGGTCGGTCCGCGGACCGCGACCGGTCTGGCCGCCCGGGCCGCCGCCCACGGCGTGCGCGTCCTCGACGCCCCCGTCTCGGGCGGCGAGACCGGCGCCGTCGAGGGCACGCTGTCCGTCATGGCCGGCGGCGACCGGGCCGACTTCGACGAGGCCGCCCCCCTGCTGCGCACGCTCGGCACGACCGTCGTCCACTGCGGTCCGCACGGCGCCGGCCAGACCGTCAAGGCGGCCAACCAGCTGATCGTCGCGGCGAACATCCAGGCGTGCGCGGAGGCCGTCGTCTTCCTGGAGAAGTCCGGCGTCGACCTCGCCGCCGCACTGGACGTGCTCGGCGGCGGCCTCGCCGCCTCGGCCGTGCTCACCCGCAAGCGGCACAACCTCCTCGCCCGCGACTTCACCCCCGGCTTCCGGATCGACCTCCACCACAAGGACATGGGCATCGTCACCACCGCCGCCCGCGAGGTGGGCGCCGTGCTCCCGCTCGGCGATCTGGTCGCCACGCTCGTGGCCGCCGTCCGCGCCCAGGGCGACGGCGGGCTCGACCACGCCGCCCTCCTGCGGGGCGTGGAACGGCTCTCGGGCGTCGCCTCGTGAGCGGCACCGTGCCCGCCATGGAGGCGGCCGTCCACATCATGAAGGACGAGGGCGTCGACGTCGCCTTCGGCTGCCCCGGCGCCGCGATCCTGCCGCTCTACAAGGCCATGGAGAGCGTCGGCGGCATCGAGCACCTCACCGTCCGCCACGAGGAGGGCGCGGCCCACATGGCCGACGGCTGGGCCCGGACCAACGGCCGCGTCGGCGTCGCCCTCGCCACCTCCGGCCCCGGCGGCACCAACCTCGTCACCGGCCTGTACACCGCGTTCGCCGACTCGATCCCGATGGTCTGCGTCACCGGGCAGGCGGTCTCCACCAAGCTGCACCAGGAGGCGTTCCAGGCGGTCGACATCGTCGGGATCGTGCGCCCGGTCACCAAGTGGGCCGTGCAGGTCAAGGAGGCGGCCCAGATCCCCTGGATCTTCCGCGAGGCGTTCCGGACCGCGCGCGAGGGGCGGCCCGGGCCCGTGCTGATCGACATCCCGGTGGACGTCGCGCGCCGCGGGATCACGTACGACGCCACGATCGACGCCCGGCTTCCCGCCCGTACCGTCGCGCCCCACCCGCCGCGGGTGGAGGCCGCGCTGGACCTCCTCCTCGCGGCGGAACGGCCGCTCGTCCTGGCCGGCGGCGGGGTGATCCTCTCCGGGGCGGCAGCCGAGCTGCGGGCGCTGGTGGAGTACCTGCGCGTGCCCTTCCAGGTCACCCTCATGGGCAAGGGCGCCGTCGAGGACGACCACGAGCTGCACCTGGGCACGACCGGCGTCCAGACCTCGCAGCGGTACGCCAACGCCTCCTTCCTGGAGAGCGACTTCGTCCTGGCCGTGGGCGCCCGCTTCGGCGACCGGCACACGGGCGCCGACACCGCCGTCTACCGGGGTGGCCGCACGTTCGTGCACGTGGACGTGGAGCCCACCCAGCTCGGCAGGGTCGTCGAGCCGGACCTTGGCATCGTCTCCGACGCCCGGCTCTTCCTCGCCGCACTGCTGGAGGCGGCCCGGAAGCGCGCGGCCGGGCCGCTGCCGGGGATCACCGCCTGGCGGCGGCGCTGCGCGGAGCTGAAGCGGACGCTGACCCGCCGCGAGGACTTCGGCACCGTGCCCGTCAAGGCCCCGCGGGTCTACAAGGAGATCAACGAGGTCTTCGGCCCCGACACCTACTTCGTCACCGCCATCGGCCTGTACCAGATCTGGGGCGGCCAGCATCAGAAGGCGCATCTGCCCCGCCGCTACCAGGTGTGCGGGCAGGCCGGCCCGCTGGGCTGGGAGGTCCCGGCGGCGATCGGGGTGAAGAAGGCGCTGCAGGGCATGGGCCAGGGCGCGACGGAGGTGGTGGGCGTCGTCGGTGACTACGGCTTCCAGTACATGGTCGAGGAACTGGCCGTGGCGGCGCAGTACGACGTCCCGTTCGTGCTGATCATGCTGAACAACGAGTACCTGGGGCTCATCCGGCAGGCCCAGCTGCCGTACGGAATGAACTACCAGGTCGACGTGCATTATGACGAGACGGGCACGGACCACATCACGCTCATGCGCGCGTACGGCTGTTCGGGGCGTCGTGTCGTCGACCCCGCGGACATCCGGCCGGCGATCGAGTGGGCCCGTAAGGAGGCCGTCGCGACGTCCCGTCCCGTGCTGGTCGAGATCATGATCGAGCGGGAGGCGAACACGCCCCACGGACCGGACATCGACTCCGTACGGGAGTTCGAACCCCTTCCGTAGCTCCCGTCCCACAGACCCCGGATGGCGGCGCCCACACCGATACTGTCGCGCCCCGGGCGCCGCCGTCCGGCCCCCTCTCACTCCGCCTTGGCGTTTCGCTCCCCGGCCGCCCCCGCATCGTGGACGATGGGGTACCCCACACCCCTACGGACCCCTCGCTGGAGCCGAACATGGCCAAGAGCGTGCCGGTGCACTGCCCCACGTGCCACCGGGAACACTCCTTCACCCCGCCGACCTTCCCCTGCGCGTGCGGTGCCCCGCTCACCGTGCCCGTACTGCCGGACGCGGCACCCGAGTTACTGGCGCACCGCACCTGGCGCGACGCCTGGGTGGCGGTGCGCTGTCCGTCGTGCGACCGCCAGGGCCAGTGGCCGCGTCCCGAGTTCGGGTGCTCCTGCGGAACGGTCGTCCGGCTGCCCGTACCGCCGGCCTGCGGGGCCGGCCCGGCGCCCGAACGGCCGGACGACGTGAAGCCGAAGCACCGGGCGGTTTCGCGGCCGCCCTTCCGGCCGGTGACCATCCGCACCGAACGGGACGCGGTCATGGCCGCCGAGCGCTATCTGCGGTGGCTGGGCTTCACCGACGTGCGCCGTCCCGGGAACTGCCCCGCCCCCGCAGCGGCCGGGGTGGACCTGCGGGCCACCGGCCTGGTGGCCCGCGTCGATCCGACGACCCTGCCGACCGCCCTGCGCGACATCGAGTGCCTGTGGCTGCACGGCCTGCTCGACGCGGTCTCCTGCGCCTGCTTCTCCCTGGCGGGCTACGCGCACGACGCCCGCTGCAGGGCGGACGACCTGCGCCTTCCGCTGTTCGTGATGGATCTGGCCGGCACTCCGCAGGCGCTCAACGACTGGGCCGACGAGCTGGTGCGGCGCGGCCGGGGCTGATCCCGCGCGCCCCGCGAAGCTCAATTCTTGCTCTGAACTGCCTCCGGACGATGGCCAGTTGGCCCGGGCCGGACGGAGACTTGGCGCAGGGCCCGCGACACACGGGGGAACGCGGGTCCGTCCACGGGGGAACCACGGGGGATCGCACGGGGGTGGCGGGGCGGGCCGCAGGCGGCGGCCCGCCCCGCTCACGTCCGGCCGGCGGCCGGGCACACCCCTAGGACCGCACGCCGGCCCCGGGCGCGTCGCGCAGCATCGCCGCCGCCTCCTGCCGCAGCTCCACCTTCCGCACCTTGCCGCTGACGGTCATCGGGAACGCCTCCATCACCCGCAGGTGGCGCGGCACCTTGTAGTGCGCGAGCCGGCCCCGGCAGTAGTCGGCGAGCTCCTCCCGGCTGAGGGTCTCGTCGGGGTCGCGCAGGATGACGCAGGCCATGATCTCCTCGCCGTACTTCTCGTCGGGCACACCGACGACCTGCACGTCGGAGATCTTGGGATGGGCGTGGAGGAACTCCTCGATCTCGCGCGGGTAGACGTTCTCCCCACCCCGGATGATCATGTCCTTGATGCGGCCGACGATCCGGACGTAGCCCTCCTCGTCCATTTCGGCGAGGTCGCCGGTGTGCATCCAGCCCGCGGCGTCGACGGCCTCGGCGGTGCGCTCGGGCTCGTTCCAGTAGCCGAGCATCACCGAATAGCCGCGCGTGCACAGCTCCCCGGGCTCCCCCCGGCCCACCGTCGCGCCCCCGGCCGGGTCGACGATCTTCACCTCGATGTGCGGCAGCACCCTGCCGACCGTGCCGGTGCGGCGGTCGAGGCCGTCGTCGCGCCGGGTCTGGGTGGACACCGGGGAGGTCTCGGTCATCCCGTAACAGATGGCCACCTCGGCCATGTGCATCTCCGAGACCACCCGCTTCATCACCTCCGCCGGGCACGGCGAGCCCGCCATGATGCCGGTGCGCAGGGAGGAGAGGTCGTAGGTGGCGAAGTCCGGCAGGCCCAGTTCGGCGATGAACATGGTGGGGACGCCGTAGAGCGACGTGCAGCGTTCGCGCTCCACGGCGTGCAGGGTGGCGGTGGCGTCGAAGGAGGGGGCCGGGATGACGATGCACGCGCCGTGCGAGGTGGCGGCGAGGTTGCCCATGACCATGCCGAAGCAGTGGTAGAAGGGCACGGGCAGGGCGATGCGGTCGCGCTCGGTGTAGCCGAGGGTCTCTCCCACGAAGTAGCCGTTGTTGAGGATGTTGCGGTGGGAGAGGGTGGCGCCCTTGGCGAAGCCCGTGGTGCCGGAGGTGTACTGGATGTTCACCGGGTCGTCGCAGTGCAGCAGGGCCTCGCGCTCGGCCAGGAGCCGCGGATCGGCGGCCGCGCCCAGGGCGAGCAGGCCGTCCCAGCTCGCGTCGCCGATGTGGACGACGTCGCGCAGGTCCGGGCAGCCGGGGCGGGCCTCCTCGACCATGGCGCGGTAGTCGCTGGTCCGGTGGGCGAGCGAGGTGACGAGCACGCTGATGCCCGCCTGCTGCAGGACGTAGGCCAGCTCGTGCACCCGGTAGGCGGGGTTGACGTTGACCATGACGGCGCCGATGCGGGCGGTGGCGTACTGCACCATGACCCACTCGGGGCAGTTGACCGCCCAGATGCCGACCCGGTCGCCCTTGGCCACGCCCTTGGCGAGCAGCCCCAGCGCCACCTGCTCGACCACCCGCCCGAATTCCGCGTACGTCCACCGCCGGCCGCCCTGGACGTCCACGAGCGCCTCGTGGTCCGCGTACTGCCGGATCGTCCGGGCGAGGTTGCCGCCGATGGTGTCGTCGAGCAGCGGGATGTCGGTGGGGCCTGCCGCGTGGGCGGGGGACGGCGTGTTCACGGTGGTCACCGGTGGTCTTCCTCTCGGTACTCGGTCCCGCCGCCCTGTGCGGTGCGCTCGCGCAGCTCGATGCGGCGGATCTTGCCGGACACGGTCTTGGGCAGCTCCGCGAACTCCAGCCGGCGGACGCGCTTGTACGGGGCGAGCACGGCACGCGAGTGGGCGAAGAGGGCCTTGGCGGTGTCCGGGCCGGGCTCCCAGCCCGCGGCGAGGACGACGTACGCCTTGGGCACGGACAGCCGCACGGGGTCGGGGGCAGGCACGACGGCGGCCTCGGCGACGGCCTCGTGTTCGAGGAGGGCGCTCTCCAGCTCGAAGGGAGAGACCTTGTAGTCACTGGATTTGAAGACGTCGTCGCTCCGGCCCACGTAGGTGATGTACCCGTCGGCGTCGCGGGAACCGAGGTCGCCCGTGCGGTAATGGCCACCCGCCATGACCTCGGCGGTGCGCTCGGGGTCGCCCGCGTAGCCGGTCATCAGGCCGACGGGCCGCTCGGTGAGGTCGAGGGCGATCTCGCCCTCGTCGGCGGGCTCGCCGGTGTGCGGGTCGAGGAGGACGACGCGGAAGCCGGGGCTCGGGCGCCCCATGGAGCCCGTCTTGAGGGGCAGACCGGGCGGGTTGGCGACCTGCACGGACGTCTCCGTCTGCCCGAAGCCGTCGCGGATGGTGACGCCCCAGGAGCGCCGGACGGCCTCGATGACCTCGGGGTTGAGGGGCTCCCCCGCGGCCACCGCCTCACGCGGCGGGGTGCGCAGCGCGCCGAGGTCGGCCTGGATGAGCATGCGCCACACGGTCGGCGGGGCGCAGAAGCTCGTGACGCCGCAGCGGTCCATCTCGGCCATGAGGCGGGCGGGATCGAAGCGGCCGTAGTTGTGGACGAAGACGGTGGCCTCGGCGTTCCAGGGGGCGAAGAGGTTGGACCAGGCGTGCTTGGCCCAGCCGGGCGAGGAGATGTTGAGGTGGACGTCGCCGGGGCGCAGCCCGATCCAGTACATGGTCGACAAGTGACCGATGGGGTACGAGGTGTGGGTGTGCTCGACGAGCTTGGGGCGGGCGGTGGTGCCGGAGGTGAAGTACAGGAGCAGCGGGTCGTCGGCGCGGGTGACTCCGTCGGGGGTGAACTCCTCGTCCGCCGCGGTGGATTCCTCGTAGGCGAGCCAGCCGGGCCCGCCGCTGCCGCCGACCGCGATGCGGGTGTAGTCACCGGGCACGCCGGCGAACTTGCCGGTGTCCTCGGAGCGTACGATCACGTGCCGGGCCCGGCCGCGTCCGACGCGGTCGGCGAGGTCCGCGGGGCCGAGCAGCGGCGTGGCGGGGATGACGACGGCGCGCAGCTTCATGGCGGCCAGCGCGGTCTCCCAGAGCTCGGTCTGGTTGCCGAGCATGACGACGATGCGGTCGCCGGCCCGTACGCCCTGCCGGCGCAGCCAGTTGGCGACGCGGTCGGAGCGGCGGCGCAGCGCGTCGAAGGCGATGCGGGTCTCGCTGCCGTCCTCCTCCACGATCCACAGGGCGGTGCGGTCGTTGTCCCGGGCGATGGCGTCGAACCAGTCCAGCGCCCAGTTGAACGTCGTGGGCCGGGGCCAGGCGAAGCCCTCGTACGCCGCCGCGTAGTCGTCGCGGTGCCGGAGCAGGAAGTCCCGGGCCTCCCGGAACACATCGGCCGGGCCGGTGGTCCCGGCCTGATTCGTTGCCGTCACAAGTCCTCCCCGTTTCCCCTCGTTCTCGTGTCCTCCAACTATCCCAGGAGAGCGGGGCGCGGCCAGGGGTGACGGGGCCAGGCGGCGGCCGTCAACGAGCCGTCAAGGGACCGTCGGCGGGGGTCAACGTGCTGTCAAGGAGACGGTTGTCCGGGCCGGGGGCGGGCATAGCGTGGGCGACGCACCTCCCGACACCTCCCAAGGACCGTCATGCATGTGAGCCGAACCCCCGCCGAAGCGGCGGCCGTGGCCGCGGTCACCCACTCCGACCCCGCCAACAGCGCCGACGGCCATCCGGCCGACGACGGCGAACCTTCCCATCCGGACCCGGCGGAGCCGCTGTACGTGCCCGTACGGCCGTGCTCCTGCGGCTTCGCGCTGCGCGTCTACCGCACTCCGCTCGGCACACGTACGGCCGTCGCCTTCACCTCCCGGCGGCGGCTGTCCGACTGTCTGGGCCCGGGCGTCCCGTCGGTCCGTCTCGCCCTGCCGGCCGTCCGGGCCCTGGCCGAGCCGCTGGGGGTGACGCTGGTCCGCGTCGACCCACAGCTCAGCGCGGCGCCCGTGCGGCCCTTCCCGGAGGACACGACGCCACTGCAGCCGACACTCCCCGGCTGACGCCCCGTTCACCCACCCCGCCTCCGACCGGTTTCCCGTGCACCCGTGCCCGCGCGGGCACCGTCCGGCCCGTCCCCCCGCCCGGCCTCCCGCCGGCTTCCGCGTGCCCGAGCCCGCCCGGGCACCATCCCGCCCGTTCGACCGCCCCGCCCCCCCCGCCGCCTTCCACGTGCCCGAGCCCGCCCAGGCACCGTCCCGCCCGTTCGACCGCCCCGACCCCGACCGGCTTCCACGTGCCCGAGCCCGCCCGGGCACCGACCCGCCGCCGACCAGTTTCCACGTGCCCGAGCCCGCCCAGGCACCGTCCCGCCCGTTCGACCGCCCCGACCCCGACCGGCTTCCACGTGCCCGAGCCCGCCCGGGCACCGACCGGCCCGTTCGACCGCCCCGACCCCGACCGGCTTCCACGTGCCCGAGCCCGCCCGGGCACCGACCCGCCGCCGACCAGTTTCCACGTGCCCGAGCCCGCCCAGGCACCGTCCCGCCCGTTCGACCGCCCCGACCCCGACCGGCTTCCGCGTGCCCGAGTCCGCCCGGGCACCGACCGGCCCGTTCGACCGCCCCGCCTCCGACCAGTTTCCGCGCGCCCGGGCCCGCCCGGGCGCCGACCGACCCGTTGCCGCGCGCGCGGGCCCGTTCCCGATGGAGATACCCGTGACCCTTCCCCTCGCCCCGGCCGGCCTCCCGCCCCTGCCCGAGGAGCCCTCGCACGCGTCCGTGTGGCCGGCCTCGGCGTGCCCGGTGCCCGCGGGCGACCTGGCCGTCGGGGGCGTCTCCCTCGCGGAGCTGGCCGACCGCTTCGGCACCCCCTGCTACGTCCTCGACGAGGGCGAGGTCCGGGCCAGGGCCCGGGCCTGGCGGGCCGCCCTTCCGGGCGCCGACGTCGCGTACGCCGGCAAGGCGTTCCTGTCCCGCGCGTTGATCCGCTGGATCGGGGAGGAGGGCCTGTCGCTGGACGTCTGCTCCGCCGGCGAGCTCGAACTCGCCGCGCACGCCGGCTTCCCGGCCGAGCGCATCGTCCTGCACGGCAACGCCAAGAGCCCCGACGACCTGCGCACGGCGCTGCGCCTGGGCGTGGGCCGGATCGTCATCGACAGCACCGGCGAGATAGCCCGGCTGGCGGCGCTGGTGCCGCCGGGTGCACGGCAGCGGGTGCTGGTGCGCGTGGTGCCGGGGGTGGAGGCGGGCGCGCACGCGGCGGTGCGCACCGGCGTCGAGGGGCAGAAGTTCGGGCTGCCGGTGGCGGGCGGCGAGGCGGAGGGCGCGGTGGCCCGCATCCTGGGCCAGCCCCGCCTCGAACTCGTGGGCCTGCACTGCCACCTCGGTTCCCAGATCGCCTCCGTGGATCCGTACGTCACCGCCGTGCGCCGCATGGTGGCGCTGCTCGCCCGGCTCCGCGACATGCACGGGGTGACGTTCCCGGAGCTCGGCATGGGCGGCGGCTTCGCCATCGCCTACCGCGACGGCGGGGCGGCCCTGGACCCGGTGGCGTACGCGGCCCGGGTCACGGGCGAGCTGTCCTTGCGGTGCGCCCACGCCGACCTGCCGGTGCCCCGGCTCACGGTCGAGCCCGGGCGCTGGATCGTGGGGCCGGCCGGCATCGCGCTGTACCGGGTGCTCGCGGTGAAGTCGACGGGGAGCCGGGTCTTCGTGGCCGTCGACGGCGGCATGAGCGACAACCCGCGCCCCGCGCTGTACGGCGTGCGCTACACGGTGCGGCTCGTGGGGCGCGCCTCGGCGGCGCCGGCGCGGCCGGTGACCGTGGTGGGCCGCCACTGCGAGGCGGGGGACGTGCTGGCGGAGGACGTGGCGCTGCCGGGCGACGTCCGTCCCGGCGACGTCCTGGCGGTCCCCGCGTCGGGGGCGTACCAGGTGTCGATGGCGTCGGCGTACAACCTCGTGGGCCGGCCGCCGGTGGCGGCCGTCGCGGACGGCCGGGCGCGACTGCTGATCCGCCGGGAGACGCCGGCGGACCTGCGCAGCCGGGACGTGGGGGAGTGACGGGGGCCCCGTCGGCGGCCCCCGCGCCCCCGGCCGGTCAGGCGCGGCGCCGTTCCGGCGCGAACGGCACGCCGCTGGCGAGGCCCCGGGCGCCGATCACCAGCGCCTCGCCGAGGAAGCCCACGCCGATGGACAGCTGGGTGGGCCGCGCCTGCTCGTGCATGCCCATCCGGACCGCCAGCAGGCCGAACCCGGCCATGACGGCCGCCGACACCACGAGGACGAGGAAGGTGCGGCCGGTGTAGCGCTGCCACAGCACGCCCTGCTTCTCGAAGACCTGGACGGTCGTGCCCCGCAGGGCCCCCAGGGCGATGCCGAGCACCACTCCCCCGCCCGCCCAGGCGATGTCGGCGCCGGTGAGGTGCTCCGCCTTGTACAGGGCCCAGACGCCGAGGCCGCTGAGGACGACGGGAGGGCCGAACAGGTCACGTGCGTTGAGCGGTTCGCCGATCAGCCGCTTGATGACGACGACGATGACCACCGCCGTGATGAGACCGGCCAGCAGCCAGACGTTCATACCGCCCCCTTTTATTAGCTCAACCGTGCCAAATCAATGTAGCCCGGCCGTGCTATAAACGGCAACATGCCGAAGATCGTCGACCGTGAGGCACGCCGCCGGGCGGTGGCCGACGCGGTGTTCCGCATCGTGGCCCGCGACGGCCTGGAGCACGCGTCCCTGCGCAACATCGCCGATGAGGCGGGACTCGTCGTGGGCTCGGTGCGGCACTACTTCACCGGGCACGGCGACATGCTGATCTTCGCGATGGATGAGCTGGCCGGCCGCATCGACGGACGCGTCCGCGGCCACGCCGCCCGGCTGCTGGGCGCCGCTTCCGACGCCGGGGAACGGCGGGCGGCCACCGAGGAGCTGCTGGCCGAGTTCCTGCCACTGGACGACGTGCGCCACGAGGAGGCCGTGCTGTGGCTGGCCTTCACCACCGCCGCCCGGACCCGGCCCGAGCTGCGCCCACGGGCGGACGAGCTGCAGCAGGGCATGCACGAGCTGCTCACCCGCATCCTGACCGAGGCCCGCCGGGCCGGCGCCCTGGCCGAGGGGCTGGAGGTCGACACCGAGGCACTGCGACTGTCGGCGCTGCTCGACGGCCTGGCCCTGCAGGCGGTCCTGTGGCCGGACACCGTGACCCCGGAGGCGATGCGCCGGGTGCTGCGGCAGCACCTGACGTCCCTCACGGGACGCGGCTGAGGCACCACGGGACCACCCCGAGGGGCCTGCGCCGGTACGGATGGGGCTGTATATCCTGTTCTGCGGCCCAAGTGACGAGCGAGAGGGAAGCAACGATGCCCGAGCGCCCGCCGCGCCATCGGTCCACGCCCAAGAAACACTCCTGGCTGCGCCCCCCGAACGGCCGCAACGCCGCTCCGGCCGCTCCCGCGGCCGACGCCGCCGCTCCCGACGGCCCGTCGGGGGCCGAGGGCAGCATCGTCCACGCCGCCGTCTACTGCGACGGCCACCGCGTCGCCACCCCCGAGACCCTGGCCGAAACGTACCGGCAGCTGCGCGAGCAGCCGGAGAGCATGGCCTGGATCGGCCTCTACCGGCCCACCGAGGAGGAACTGGTCTCCCTCGCCGGGGAGTTCGACCTCCACCAGCTGGCCGTCGAGGACGCCCTGGAGGCCCACCAGCGCCCCAAGCTGGAGCGCTACGGCGACACCCTCTTCGTCGTCCTGCGCGCCGCCCGCTACCTGGACGCGCCCGAGGAGGTCGACTTCGGCGAACTGCACGTCTTCGTCGGCCCCGACTTCGTCATCACCGTCCGGCACGGCGCGGCCCCGGACCTCTCCGCGGTGCGCCGCCGCATGGAGACCACCCCCGAGCTCCTCGCCCTGGGCCCGGAGGCGGTGCTCTACGCCATCCTCGACGCGGTCGTCGACGGTTACGCCCCGGTCGTGTCGGGCGTCCAGAACGACATCGACGAGATCGAGACCGAGGTCTTCGGCGGCGACCCCGCCGTCTCCCGCCGCATCTACGAACTCGCCCGCGAAATGGTGGAGTTCCAGCGCGCCACCCGCCCCCTGGTGGGCATGCTGCACGGCCTGATGGCGGGCTTCGCCAAGTACGGCACCGACGACGAACTCCAGCGCTACCTCCGCGACGTAGCCGACCACGTCACCCACACCAGCGAACGCGTGGACGGCTTCCGCTCGGCCCTCACCGACATCCTCCAGGTCAACGCCACCCTGGTCACCCAGCAGCAGAACGCGGAGATGCGCGCCCTGGCGGAGGCGGGCTTCGAACAGAACGAGGAGATCAAGAAGATCTCGTCGTGGGCGGCGATTTTGTTTGCTCCCACGTTGGTGGGAACGATCTACGGGATGAACTTCGAGGCGATGCCCGAGCTGAAGTGGGCGTTCGGGTATCCCTTCGCGATCCTGCTGATGGCGGTGGTGTGCGTGAGCCTGTACTTCATCTTCAAGAAGCGGGACTGGCTGTAGCGATCCACCGAACGAGCCTGATCGACTTAGCGCAACCGAAGCGGGCGACGCCCCGGAGTCCTTCGCCTCCGCAGCCCACCTGCTCCGGCAGCCCCCGGACTACCCGGAGGCCCTGTCCCTGCCGCTCCCGCTGCACTTGGCGGGTCTCGACCAGGACCACGTGCTGCCGCATCGCGCATCTCCTGAGGCCTCTGCGGAAGCCTCCAAGATCTCTGACCGGTCAAGGCCTCCGACCCCGCACAAGGCCAGGCAGCGGGTCGCGTAGAGGAGGCGGACGTGGTTGAGGCAGCCGAGCAGCTGGCGTTGTTCGACAGCTGACCACGAACGGTCAGCACTCACGTCGTGAAACCGAGCGGGTGCCGTTCCCCGCTCCGCGACGGCAGAGCGGGGAACACGCCAGATATCGGTTCGCGGCATGCCCTGTCGTGCTGCATGTGGGATTCCAAGACCGCGAACCTTCCCATCCGTGGAATGCCGCGCCGCCGCGCTGACGTCCGCCTCAGGAGATGGCACATGAATGCGCGGCGTGGACGAATGAGCGATTCCTCCCCTTTAAGCCGATCAGCCGCAAATACAGTCGCGCGGGCGCCGAACGGCAGGCAAGGCGTGGCGGGAGGTGGACTGGACGCGCTCCGGTGACCAGCAGCCGGTCGGGTGGAGTGGGGGCCTGGGAGCAGCCTGGCATCTCGGTGCAGTGCATACGGGGAGTACAGGACGTCTGCGCCGTGTGGGGTCTGGACACAACCGCGGGCGACCGGGTGGGGGCTTGGCCCGCGAACATCGACACCGCCTGCAACCGCAGCGCCTCGTTCATCACCCGTCCGATGAGGTCCGGGTCGGGCAGGGGTCCTATGCGGGCGGTCGCCATGTTCTCTGCGGCAGCGAGGAGGAAGGTGAACACCTCGTCGCGGATCTGCACCCGGACCCGCCAGCAGGGACGGATCCCCGACATCCGTCCCCCTCCCAGCAGGCTTTCGTCGGCAGACAACCACCCAAATCTGCTGTACGTGCGATTCTAGCCTTGCTAGCTTTCCACTGTCACAGTTCGCCAGGAGAAAGGTAAAGCGGCAATGAGCCCCACGATCCGGGTGGACGACGAGGTCTACGAAGAGCTACAGAACCGGGCGAAGCCCTTCGTCGACACTCCTAACAGCACCCTGCGCCGGGTCCTCGGCCTCCCAGAGAAGGCGGCCCAATCCGGGGGCGCAACCACGGAGTCCCCATCGCCAGAGGCCGCACTCCGCCCTCTTCTGGCAGATCGGCGACTCTGCCCCGGGCAGCGGCTGGTGTGGCGGCGGCGCAACCTCAACCAGGTGCACTACGCCGAAGTGCTCGCGAGCGGAGCGCTCCAGCTAGAGGACGGTTCTGTGCACGGCACCCCTTCGGGCGCGGCGACTGCACTCGCAGGCAACTCCCAGAACGGCTGGACAGCCTTCATGACCGAGGACGGCATCCTGTTGAGGGACCTGCGGTGAGCACGGGCAGAGCGGTTCCCCGGACCTACGATGTCACGACTACCGGAGGTGGATCATGTCAGGCGTAACCAAGCCGAAGGTCGGTCGTGTAGCTCCACTGGAGCTGGTCGAATGGGCCCAGAGCGGACGCATCCGAATCCCGCGCTTCCAGCGTTCGTACCGCTGGGAGGCTTCCGATTCCGAGCGGCTCTTCGACAGCATCCTGCGTGGCTACCCCATCGGCAACCTGCTGATGTGGCGCAAGCCCGCCCCCGCAGCCGAGATCACCTTGGGGGAGCTCCGGTTCGACGCCCCAGAGCGATCCGATGCATTGTGGGTGGTCGATGGACAGCAGCGGCTGACCACGCTCATCGGAGCGCTCACGGCCTCCGAGCATACGGTGGACCGCCGGTTCCGGATCTTCTACGACCTGAGGGAGAGCGACGCCCACAAACGGTTCCTGTCGGCGCCTCACTCCCAGACCCCGCGTGATCACTGGCTTCCGGTCTGGGTCGCCGGCGACAACCGGCGGCTGATCGCTTGGCAGCGTGAACGGCCGTGGCTAACCAGTGAGGAGTACGACCTCTGCGATTCAGTGGCCACTGCCATCCGCACGTACGAGATCCCCATGTACGAGATCGAAGGTGACGACGAGCGGGCGCTGCGCGAGATCTTCGACCGGATGAACACCTTCGGCAAGACCCTGAAGAGAGCCGAGATCTTCCAGGCGCTGCATTCCACTCCGCTCGATGTGCAGCCATCCGACCTCGACGCGCTGCGTGATCGCGTCACAGCACTCGACTTCGGAGACTTCAGCCCCCAGATACTCATGCAAAGTGTCATGGCAGTGCGTGGAGGGCAGGTGGACCGTGACTTCCGGCAGGAGTTCAAGGACGACGAGGACCGGCAGCAGGCCTTCGGCTGGACCGAGAAGGCTCTGCGCCTTGTGGTCGACTGGCTCCGCAACGAGGCCGGGGTTCCGCACCTGCGCCTGCTCCCCTACGCCCTCTACGTGCCCGTACTCACCCGCTATGCCGCCCTATTCGGGCGCCCGGCCGGGCGAGGCGGAGAGCTCTTGCGTCGATGGGTCTGGAGGGGCGCCGTAGTCGGCGCCGCCCCGCAGGGGAACACCGTGGCCTTGCGACGCAACGCCAGCGCTGTCCATGACGACCCTGTCGCCAGTGCCACGCGGATACTGAAACTACTGCCGGTCGGTGGTGAGCTCTGGAAGCCGGATCTGACCCAGACAGCCCTGAACCGGGCCCAAGCGAAGATCAATGTACTTGGTCTCCTGTCAGCTCATCCTGTCCTCCTGGCGCAGGCCGTGGACTCCGACGGCAACCACTACCCTGTGGGCACTCGGCTCGACGAGTCCCGCCTGTTGATGGACATGCTCAATAGCGGGGGCTCCCCACTGCAGTCCCTCGTATCCGGTGACCGGACCATGGCAGGCAAGCTGCTGCACCCGGCTAACAAGACGGGGTTGGGGTTCTTCTCCGAGGCTTGGGACGAATCAGCCCTTCGGTCACATTGTATGGACGAACGGTGTGTAGAACTGCTCGACTTGGAGGATGCCGACGGGTTCCTGGCACGCCGCGCAGCGATCACCTCCAGGATCATTTCCGATCATGTGCAACGCATGGCCTTGTTCGGATTTGCCGACGGGCCCGAGGCCGAGACCCTGTTCGACGAAAACCTGTGGGGAGACACCACCGATGCAGCGTGATGTGACCGCAACGGTCTTCCTGGGAGACCGTCGCATCGGCGTGCTGGGTTACCACAAGGGCAACACGTGGTTCGAGTACACCGATCTGACAGCCGTTCATCCGGTCTTCGGGCAAGGCTTCGAACGCGATCCACGCAAGCGCCGGACTGCGAGTGGCAGCGTGCCGGAATGGTTCGCGAACCTGCTTCCAGAACAGGGAAGTGGGCTCCGTCGGCTGGTGGCCACCGAGCTGGGGAAGCAGCGAATTCACGACTTCGTACTGCTGAACCATCTCGGCGAGGATCTGCCCGGAGCGGTACGCGTAGTGCCGGACACTCCGCTAGACGACCTCCCCGACCACGATCAGCCCGAGATGTGTAGCCATGACCATGCGCTGCGCTTCTCGCTGGCCGGCGTGCAGCCCAAGTTCTCGATGCGTTTCGAGGGCAAGGCCCTGGTGCTCCCCACTACCGGGAGTGGCGGAGACTGGATCGTGAAACTCCCTGACGAGCGCTTCCCGGCCGTCCCTGCCAATGAATACGCCATGCTGCACTGGGCGGCCCTATCAGGCATTGATGTGCCTGAGGCCTCCCTCGTACCCGGCTCAGAGGTCAACAATCTGCCCGATGGTCTGGCCGATCCCTCGGAGCCCGTGCTCGCAGTTCGCCGCTTCGACCGGACCGGTGAGGGCCGAGTCCATCAGGAAGACTTCGCGCAGGTGCGCGAGGTAGCCACCGACTGCAAGTACGACCGGGCGAATTACGAGGGCCTCGGCCGTGTCGTCAGTGCGGTCTGCCCGACCGAGGACGTCGTCGAGTACGTGCGGCGGCTCGTCGCCATGATTGCCATGGGAAACGCGGACGCGCACCTGAAGAACTGGACGCTGCGATACCCAGGCGGCAGGCAGGCCCGGCTCTCACCGGCATACGACCTGGTCTGCATCGCCGCATACCCGAAGGCTGACCAGAAACTGGCCTTCCCTCTGGGTGGGACCGCAAATTCCGAACTCATCACACTCGACAGTTTTCGCGCCATGTCGCAGTCACTCAGGCTTCCCGCGGAACAGATCGTCTCGACGGTACGGGAGACCGTTGCGGCCCTGGCCACCGCCTGGCCTCAGGTCAAACGGGATTGCCCCGTTCCCGACATGGTCAGCGAGGCGATCGACGAACGTCTTGGGGTGCTGCCCCTGATGCACGCCTGACGTGAATGACCTTGGAGCCGAGCGACGCCGAAGATCGGCGTCCTCCTTCCAAGCCTTGTAGGCACCGCCCGTCGAGCACTGTGTGTTACGGGGCCCGTTAGGCGGACATAGGCGAGTTCGCGTAGCCCATAGATGTCAATCAATACGATCTCCGGGTCCTCGGGGCTCCTGGAATCCCGTACGACACAACCCGTCTGCAACACGCCGCCGTAGGCCAGGCCGTTCACGGGGCCATCACGGCACGGCCGAACCAGTTCTGGGTAACCAGGGTCGTGCAAGCGGGGTAAATCCCCTGCCGGGTCGGTAACGCCGCAGTGCTGCAACACCTCTGGGACCAGCCGGCGCTAGATGTCGGGGCAACCGGGCCCATATCTGGGGAGAACGGAGCCTGGTCCGGGAGCGGCTGGGGAGGGCCGGCCATGCAAACAGGCAGCACGGCGAAAGGGCCGAAAAGACGGATCGCCTCAGGTCGGAGCGCTTCTCCAGTCGATCTCCGCAGATCAGAGCCACGCGTGCGACGACCTCAAGAAGATCTCGTCGTGGGCCGCCTTTTGTTTGCACCCACGTTGGCGGGAACGATCTGCGGCATGAACTTCGACAACATGCCGGAGCGGCGGGACTGGCTCTGAGCGAGCCCGGCACCCGCCTGAAGCCGCGTCTCTTCACGGCGTGAGGTACGAGTAAAAGACGTTCTCCGGGTCCCATCGCGCCTTGGCCTCCTGCAGGTGGTCCCAGTCGGCGGGGGTGTACGAGCGCCGGGCGCGGGTCGGGGTGGCCTCCTGGTCGGTTTCGGCTATGTAGTGGCTGCCGGCGTTCGACGGGTCCGCCGTGGTCATGGTCTCGTGCAGCCATCGGGTGTTGGTCTCGTCCGCGGACGGGTCGTCCCAGACCGCGTAGCAGACCAGGTAAGACTCGCCGAGCGGGGAGAAGACCATGTTCCGCAGCAGGGACGGTTCCCCCGACACCGGCTGCACCGGGGCGAGGACGAGGGACTTGCCGGAGGGGGCGTGGGCGAGCGCGTCGGCCGTGCGGGTCAGCAGGGCGGGGTAGGGCTCGGTCGACCACAATGTGTCGGCCGCGTAGCGGTGTTCGGGCGGCCACAGTGCGGCGGCGCCCGCGTGGAGGGCGGTGAACGACGTCGGCTCGGGCCGTTGCCGGGAGACGGCGTCCGCGGCGAAGGAGCAGGCGTGCACCGGGGCGAGCGCCGCGAGCGCTTCCTCCCGTGTCGGGCAGAACGCGGTGGCGGCGACGCCGATCCGCGGCCCCGCCGGAGTCGTCGTGGTGGGCTCGCCGGAGGCCCTCAGGACGAGGGCCGTCTCGACGCAGGGCGGTGATTCCCGCGCGGCCCCCACCGCCCAGTGCGTCACTGCCCCGGTCTCGGACAGCGGGAACGTCGCACTCGTCGTCATGATCGCGGCCGGCTGGGGATGCAGGCCGAGCCGGAAACCGGTGACGACGGCGAAGAAGCCGGGCCCCGCGCCGCGAGCGGCCCGGAAGAGGTCGGCGTTCTCCGTCCCGGAGCAGGTCACCGTCCGGCCGTCGGCGGTGACGGCCCGGATCTCCTGGACGTCGGCGCACGCCGGGCCCCACGCACGGGAGTTCCAGCCGAGTCCGCCGCTCAGCAGGAAGCCGCCCACCGCGACGGAGGGGCAGTGGCCCACGGGGAAGGCCAGTCCGTGCGGGGCGAGTGCTGCGACCAGGTCCTGACCGGTGGCGGCTGGCCCCACCGTGGCCGTCGCCGTCGCCGGGTCGACGTGGCACCGGGCGAGCCGCGACAGGTCGATCAGCAGTCCCCCGTCCCGGAGTGCCGAACCGGACCAGTTGTGCCCGCCCGAGCGCACCGCCACCCGCAGCCCGTGCGAGCGCGCGTAGGCCAGGGCCTCGGCGACGTCCTGCTCGGAGGCGGGCCGCACGACGGCGTCCGGGAACCGGTCCGGCTTGCGCGCGTTCCACACCGCGTCGGCCCTGGCGCCGTCGTAGTCGCGGTCACCGCGCCGGATCAGTGCGCCCCCGAGGTCCTCCACGGGCGTGCGGTCGGGCATCGCGGCCTCCTCGCTCGTAGGGTTCACTGAGTGATCAGCCCGAAGATCGCGACGAACAGCAGATAGCCGAGCACCACCGCCGCCGCACCCGCCAGGTGCACGCGGTGGCCGCGGGTGCGCCGGGGCACCAGCCAGAAGGCGAACGCCCTGTTCACCAGGGGCATGAGCAGCCACGTCAGGATGCTGACGCTCAGCACGTTGGAGAGGAACAGGCCCAGATAGCCGGGGACTCCGAGCTCGTCCAGCTCGGATCCCACCGTCAGGTTCAGCACCATCACGGTGGGATAGAGGGCCAGGATCACGGACATGGCCTGCTTCCAGTTGGGCGGGGCGGTCCCCTGCGCGCCCTCCTCGAAGCGGAACCAGCCGCTGAACGCCGAGCCGACCTTGCGCACATCGTAGGAGGCGAAGTGGGCGCGCCCCTCCTCCAGCAGCTCGTTGCGGGCGTCGGACGCGAGCCAGGCGTCGAGGTGTTCACGGGAATCGAAGCGGAAGACGACGACCCAGCGCTCCTGGACGCCCTCGACCGGCTTGAACATCTCGGACCCCATGAAGCCGGGCGCCTTCTCCTGCGCCTTCAGGGCCTTCGCCTGCCAGCGCAGGAACCCCTGTTCCTGCCCGGGCTTCACGTCGTGCGAGATGACGGCCGTGACGGCCTCCGGCGCCTGGTCGGGGGGCGCGCCGCCGTGGAGCACCTCCTGCGTCGGGGGCGCCTCGAACAATCCCTGCCCCTCGGCGAGCAGCTCCCGCCGCCGGGGCGAGTTCAGCCAGGCGGTGAGGTGGTCGATCCCGGAGAACCGGAAGACGGCGACCCATTCGTTCTCGTCGCCCGTCCGGGGCGGGTACACCTCGGCGCCTTCGAACCCCTCGAACTCGCGGGCCGCCTCGTTCGTCCGGGCCTGCCAGCTCTGGTAGTCGCCGAGGCGGTCCGCGCGCACCTTCTGCGAGGTCACGACGGTGGCACTGCCGGCCCCGGGTCCGCGGCTTGCACGGGAACTCACCTCAGGTAGCCTAGGACACAGAGAACTTATGGGGCAAATCGGGCAGGCGCGTGCTGTCGATGTGCTGTCGATCGGAGACTGCGTGATGGAACCCAAGGAGCTCATCACCGAAGCGGTACGACTCGCCACCGAGTCGGTCGAGAAGGGCTGGGGCGGCCCGTTCGGTGCGGTGATCAGCCGGAACGGCGACATCATCGCGCGCGGGCAGAACCGGGTCCTCCTGACCGGTGACCCCACGGCCCACGCCGAGGTCGAGACCATCCGCAAGGCCGTGGCGCACCTCAACCCCGAGGCCCCCTCGATCTCCGAGGAGCACCAGAACGAGAGCACCCTGGAGTACGTTCCCCGCCCCGAGGGGTCGCCGGACCCGGTCCCCGAGCGGGCCCGGATGCTCCAGGGCTGCTCCATCTACATCAGCGGCGCTCCGTGCCCGATGTGCATGAGCGCCATCTACTGGGCGCGGATCGACGAGGTCTACTTCAGCTGCGACCTGGACGCCACGCGCCGGATCGGCTTCGACGACGCCTACCAGTACGAGGACTTCAAGAAGCCCCTGAGCGAGCGAAGAATCAAGATCGAGCAGCTTCATCCGGAGATCGGCGCCCACGCCTACGACGCGTGGACGAACAAGCCGGACCGGCACCCGTACTGACCGCCACCAGCCGCTGGCTGACGGACGTTCACCCCAGCTGGCGGCGGACCAGCTCGTGGAAGGGGCCGTCCGTGTCCGCCAGCAGCTCGGCCGGCGGGCCCTGCTGGGCGATGCGGCCCTCCGACATGACGACCACCCGGTCCGCGTCCATCACCGTGGACAGCCGGTGGGCGATGACGATGCGGGTGGCGCGCAGGGCGCGGGTGGACTCGATGACCACGCGCTGGGCCTCGTTGTCCAGCGCGCTGGTGGCCTCGTCCAGGAAGAGGACGCGTGGCTTGCGGATGAGGGCCTGGGCGATCATCAGTCGCTGGCGCTGACCGCCGGAGACGGTGCCGCCGCCGTCGGACAGCATGGTGTGCAGGCCCATGGGCATCGCCTTGATGTCCTCGGCCAGGCCCGCCATCCGGGCCGCCTCCCACGCCTCCTCCGCCGAGTAGCTCTCCGCGCCGCAGATGCAGTCGAGGACGGAGCCGGAGAAGGGCTGGGCGTTCTGCAGGACGACGCCGCACTGGCGGCGCACGGCCGCCTGGTCGAGCGCGGCCAGGTCCTGGCCGTCGTACAGCACGCTGCCGGTCAGGGGCCTGTCGAATCCGATGAGCAGGCGCAGCAGCGTCGACTTGCCGCAGCCACTGGGCCCGACGATCGCGACGAACTCGCCCGGCCGCACCCGGAACGACACGTCGTCGAGGACGAGCGGGCCGTCGTCGGTGTACCGGTAGGAGAGGTTCTTGACCTCGACCGCGCCGCTCAGCGCGCCCGGCGGGGTGCTGGAGCCGCGCACCTCGGGGATCGCCCGGAGGACCGGCTGGATCTGTTCGAACATCGGCTGCACGGCGGCGGCCGAGAGGAGCGCTCCGGTCAGCTGGGTGACCGACGACAGCATCATCGTCACGGCCGTGCTGAAGGTGAGGAAGTCGGCGGCGGACAGACTGCCCCGGGCCGGGCCGGCCAGCAGCATGAACATCACGAGGGTGCACAGCGGCAGGTAGACGGCGTTGAGGACGGTGACGGCGTTCGCGATCCGGCCGATGCGCTGCTGCAGCTCACGGGTGCGGGCGAACTCCCGTGCCCAGGCGGCGTAGGCGAAGCTCTCGGCGGCCGCGACGCGCAGCTTGGGCAGCCCGCGCAGGGTCTGGAACGCCTGGTTGTTGAGCTTGTTGCCGAGCGTGATCAGCCGCCGTTGGTAGCGCAGCTGCCACAGCCCCAGGCCCAGGAAGACCGCGGCCACGACGAGCAGCATGGCGACCGCCGCCAGCGCCAGCGGCACGCTGTAGACGAGCAGCAGCACGAGGTTCATCGTGCCGACGGTGCCCGCCTGGAGGACCACCGGGCCGATGCCGGACAGCACGCGGCGGATGGAGCTGATGCCCATGGCCGCGCTCGCCAGTTCGCCGGTGGAGCGGCCGGTGAAGAACGACACCGGCAGCCGCAGCAGCCGGTCCCACACGGCCGGCTGCAGGGTGGCCTCGATGCGGCCCTCCATCCGCAGGAGGGAGAGGTTCTGCAGCAGCATGAAGGCGGCCGAGACGACGCCGGTGGCGATGAGCGCCAGGGCGGTCTGCACGATGAGGTCGTTCTCGGCCTGGGGGACGTACCGGCCGAGGACCCGGCCGGTGGCGACGGGCACGAGGGCGCCCAGGCCGAGGGCGACCAGTCCGCCCAGGAGCATGCCGCGCAGGTCCTCGCCGGTGCCGCGCACGCTGAAGCGCAGCAGCGCCGGCAGGCTCTGCTTCCGGTCGGGCAGGGGGCGGTAGAACATGACGGCCCGCGGTGCGAAGGCGGCCTCGTTGGCCTTGCCGATGCGTTCACGCTCCCCGGTGGCCGGGTCGACGGCCTCGTAGCGGCCGCGCCGCCACAGCAGGGCGACCGGTGTCCCGTCCTCCTCGCGCAGGCCCACCAGGGGCCCGCCGTTCTCCCGCCACCAGCGGCCGACGAGCCGGACGGTGCGGGTACGGATCCGCGAGGCGGTCGCGATGCGTTCGACGGGGTCGGTCCGGCCGGCGGTGGCGGTGGCCTCGCCGGGGTCCACGAGGGCGATGCCGGCCGCGGCGGCGACCAGCCGGCACGCGGCGAACGTCGCGTCGTCGCCCGCACCGCGGGGGGACTGACGGCCGGGGCGGTCGATGGAGGCCAGCAGCGTCCGGTCCGCCTGGGTGCGGGCGGCCTCGCCGGCCGCGATGCCGGCCGCCGTGCGGTCCTCGTGGGCACGCTCCAGCTGCTCGATCCAGTGGTCCAGGGCGTACAGCAGCCGGTACTGCTGGTCGATCATGCCCTGCCACATCGTCCCGTCGACGAGGAGCACGGCGGACGCGTCCGCGCCGTAGCCCTCGTAGGCGGCGCCGTACTGGACGCTGCCCGGGGTGATCTGCATCCACAGGACGTCGTCGTCGGCCCCGGCCCGGCCGGGACCGCCGGGGCTCTCCAACGGGGCCTGGTAGAGCACGTGCAGGCCGCGGCCGATGCCGAGCGCGAAGGCGTTCTCCAGGGGGCTCAGCGCACCGTCGGCGGCGCCGTACCACCCCTGGGCCCAGCCGCTCCCCCAGCCGCCGTGCGCGGGGGCCGCCGGGCCGCCGTGCTCGGGGCGGAACAGCTCGCGCAGCTCGATGCGGCGCAGCAGGCAGCCGTGCAGCGGCCGTCCGAGCAGGGTGTGTTCGGGCCCCTCGGCCGGGCCCAGCAGCAGGGTGCCCGCCGCCAGGCGGCCCAGGAAGTGCCAGTGCCCCGCCTGCGCGGCGTCGACGGCGAAGAGGTCCAGCTCGCCGTCCACGACGAGCCACAGCACGAGCGGGTCCTCCAGGGACAGGCTGCGCAGGCCCGTGCAGTCGACCGCCGTGCCGAGGTGGCCGAGGGCCGCCACGACCGGATCCGCGGCGACGTACGTCTGGTGGGGGGTCGTCACCTCAGTGCTCCTTGACCAGTTCGGCGTAGGCGCCCCGCGCGGCGAGCAGGTGCTCGTGCCGGCCGCGTTCGACGACCGTGCCCCGGTCGAGGACGACGATCTCGTCGCTGTCGCGCACGGTGCTCAGCCGGTGGGCGATGACCACGCAGGCGCAGCCGCGGCGCCGCAGGTTGTCGATGACGATCTGCTCGGTGGCGGCGTCCAGGGCGCTGGTCACCTCGTCCAGGACGAGGACGCTGGGGCGGCGCACCAGGGCCCGGGCGATCTCCAGGCGCTGGCGCTGGCCGCCGGAGAAGTTGCGGCCGTCCTGCTCGACGCGGCTGTGGATGCCGCCGGGGCGGCGGGCGACCACGTCGTACACGGCGGCGTCCTCCAGGGCGGCGACGACGGCCTCGTCGGGCACGGAGGGGTCCCACAGGGCGACGTTGTCGCGGACGGTGCCCTCGAAGAGGAAGACGTCCTGGTCGACGAAGGCGACGGAGGCGGCCAGGGCGCTGCGCGGGATGTCCTCCAGCCGCATGCCGTCGATGCGGATGGTGCCCTCCCAGGGGGCGTGGAGGCCGGATATGAGGCGGGAGACGGTGGACTTGCCGCTGCCGGAGCCGCCGACGAGCGCGACCTGCCGGCCGGGGCCGACCGAGAGCGAGAAGTCCTTGAGCAGCGGGGCGTCCAGCGGGCTGTAGCCGAAGGTGATGTTCTCCAGCTCCACGTGGCCCTTGAGGCGACGGGTGCCGGCGGCGGGCTCGCGCCGCGCGGAGAGCGGGTCGACGGGGAAGTTCTCGACGTCCTTCAGGCGGGCGACGTCGGCGGCGAAGTCCTGGATCCGTCCGGCCACGCCGTTGAGGCGGGTGATGGGTGCGGTGAAGCCGGTCACCAGGGCCTGGAAGGCGACGAGCAGGCCGACCGAGAGGTGTCCCTCGACCGCCCGCAGGCCGCCGATCATCAGGATCAGCGCGCTGTTGAGGGCGGCCAGCGTGGGCGCGACGACCGCCAGCCACGCGCTGGGCACGCCGAGCCGCTGCTGCACGTCGAGGGTGACGGCGTGCTGGCCGGCCCAGCGCCGGAAGAAGCCGTTCTCGCCGCCGGTGGCCTTCATCGTCTCGATGAGCGTCAGGCCGCTGTAGGACGTGTTGGTGAGCCGGGCGCTCTCGGCCCGCAGCTTCTGGGTGCCGGTGGCCCGTACGTGGACGACGATGCGCAGGGCCACGACGTTGAGCAGGGCGATGCCGATGCCGACGACGGTGAGCTGGGGGTCGTAGGTCCACAGCAGCACCGCGTAGAGGACCACGACCACCGCATCCACGCCGGCGGCGGCGAGGTCCCTGGCGAGGGTCTCGGCGACGGCGTCGTTGGACTGCAGGCGCTGGACGAGGTCGGCGGGGTTGCGCTGGGAGAAGAAGGTGACCGGGAGCCGGAGCAGGTGGCGCAGGAAGCGGGCGCTGCCCAGGGTGGAGGAGATGATGCGCCCGCGCAGCAGGTTGGCCTGCTGCAGCGCGGTCAGGGCCGCCGTCAGGACGAGGGTCGCCGCCATCGATGCGAAGAGCACGCCCAGCAGGGACGTCTGTTCGCCGATGAGGAACATGTCGATGTACGTGCGGCTCAGCGCGGGCACGGCGGCGCCGACGAGGACGAGCAGGAGGCTGGAGAGTACGGCGGCGAGCAGGGTGCCGGAGGTGCCGCGCAGGCGGGCCGGCAGGGCGTCCATGACGCCGGGCCTGCGGCCGGTGCGGCGGAAGCCCTCGCCGGGCTCGAAGGTGAGGACGACGCCGGTGAAGCTGCTGTCGAACTCGTCCATGGGGACGAACCTCCGGCCCTTGGCGGGGTCGTTGACGTGGACGCCCTTGCGGCCGAAGCGGCGGCCCATGCCGTCGTGGACGACGTAGTGGTTGAACTCCCAGAAGAGGACGGCCGGGGGCCGCACTCCGGCGAGCGCGGCCAGATCCATCTGCATGCCCTTGGCCTGCAGGCCGTACCCGCGGGCGGCCTTGAGGAGGTTGCTGGCGCGGGAGCCGTCGCGGGAGACGCCGCAGGCGATGCGCAGCTCCTCCAGGGGGACGAAGCGGCCGTAGTGGCCGAGGACCATGGCGAGCGCGGCGGCGCCGCACTCGACGGCCTCCATCTGCAGGACGGTGGGGGTGCGGACGGCCTTCTGCGGGCGGACGCCGGGGGCGGGTGCGCGGCGTCGCGCACCGCCACGGGGCTCGGGACGGCGTCGGCGCGCGGTCACGGCAGCAGCCAGTCGACGGGGTGCTGCGCGGCGAGGTGGACGGCGCCGGTGACCGGCGTCGTGGAGTCGACGGCGTACGGGGGTCCGTCCGCGGAGGACCACCGGTAGCCGGACC
Organism: Streptomyces sichuanensis; assembly: GCF_020328095.1. Classification (NCBI taxonomy): domain Bacteria; kingdom Bacillati; phylum Actinomycetota; class Actinomycetes; order Kitasatosporales; family Streptomycetaceae; genus Streptomyces; species Streptomyces sichuanensis. The sequence goes on along the minus strand of NZ_JAIXMK010000001.1, from coordinate 133,687 downwards.
GGGTCGCGGAGGAGCGCTCCAGCCGCACGAGCACCGCGACGGGGTTGCCCTGCCGCGCGAACTGCGCGGCGAGCCGGCCGTCCCCGAGGAAGCCGCTGATCTGCGCCTGCGTCTGGGGCGCGCGGCCGACCGCCGCGACGCGGCCGCGCAGCACGCCGAAGCGCTGCTGGGGGACGGACTGGACGCTCAGGTCGACGGTGGCGCCCACGGGAATCGTCCCGCCGCTCCCGCCGGGCACGTAGAGCACGGCCACCAGCGGGTCGTCGGGGTTCTTCACCCGCTCCACGGTGGCCACGTCCGCGCCGGTCGTCACGACCGAGCCGATCTTGGCGACCAGCGTCGTCAGCCGCCCGCCGGCCACCACACGCACGGCCCGGTCGCCCCGGTCCGTGCTGACCTGGACCAGGGGTGCGCCCGGGGACAGCAGCTGGCCCTCCTTCGCGAGGACCGCGGTGACCTGTCCGGCGAACGGGCTCTGGAGCAGGTAACTGCCCTCGGCATGGGTGAGGATGCCGGGTGCGCTCAGTTTTGATGACACGGATCCGGTAAATGCCCAAAATGCCGCAACGGCCATGACGACGACCGTTACGGCCAGGACGAGCCGGCCTTGCGGGCGCGCGAAGCGCAGGGGCAGATCGAGCTCTTCGGGCGATTGCAGCTTGGAAAGCGCCTTCTGGCGGAACTGCACGAACTATTCCTTCGACTGCATTCGTGACACGGGTACTGAATTGTGCGCGGAGACTTTTGGGACATCACCGCGGGCAGCCATGCGCCCCGGAACGGGGGGCGTTCCGGGGCGCATGGACAACCGCTTCGGCTCAGAGGCCGGCGACACCGGCGTGGACGCCGACGATGCCCTCGACCTGACCGACCGTGGGACGGACGGCCTGGACCGTCTGCAGGGAGGTCACGGTGCCCAGCACGGTGTGGACGTCGCCGGTCACGGCGCCGAGGAGACCGCCGGAGATGCTGACACCGCCGGAAACGGCGTCCAGCTCGGCGTCGGCGATCTCACGGGTCTCGATGTCGTTACGCATGATGTGCGCACCCTTCATTCGTCTGGTTTTTCTCAAATGATGCGGGGCAGGCCGCGGCAAAACGGTCCGTCCACTTCCCGCAGCGGCTCGGTCGATATCGACCGCCGTTCGAAGATCCGCTGCGGTGCGCAGATGTAAGCACGCGAACGGGTGGCTGGGCCAACCGTGTTGGCGCCGGCGGCGATGCACTTTCCGCTTCCTTTACTGGATCATCACAACTTCTTCACAGGATCGAGTAACAGATCCAGGGGGGCCGCCGTCCTCGTGGAACATAAATGGACACACGTCCATCAAACGCTTGGGGCAATACCGGCATTTCGAGGAACGCCGCAGGTGGATACCGCCGGTTACCCGCATCGTGTGAAGATTTACTGGAGCGACGCTCCGTCACGGACCCGCCACGTCCCGTACGTCACGGCGCCGCCGGGACCGCGCCCAGTTCCCGTTCGCGCTCGCGGCGGAGCTCCTTCCGCTTCACCTTTCCGCTCTCCGTGCTGGGCAGGGACTGCCGGAAGTGCACGACGCGGGGGTAGAGGTGGGCGGCGAGGCGGCGCTTGACGTGGGTGCGCAGGTCCGCGGCCAGGGCTTCGCCGGGAACGGCGGCGGGGGCGAGGACGACGAACGCCTCCAGGACCTCGCCGCGCAGGGCGTCGTCGACGGCGGTGACGGCGGCCTCGGCGACGGCCGGGTGCTCCAGGAGGACGTTCTCCACGTCCACCGGGCCGATGCGGTAACCGGCCATGATGATGACGTCGTCGTCGCGGCCGGCGAAGGCGAACCGGCCCTGCTCGTCGGCGCTGGCCAGGTCGCCGGTGAGGAACCACCGGCCGTCCGGGCTGAACCGGCCGGCGGGCCGCGGCCCGCCGCCGAGGTAGTGGGTGAACCACATCAGGGGGCTGCGCGGCACGTCGACGGCCAGCCGCCCCACGGCTCCCGCGGGGAGGGGCCGGTGGGTGTCCTCGTCGACGACCGCCAGGGTCCAGCCGGGCAGGGCGGGGCCCATGCGGCCGGGCACGGGCTCCACGCGCCGGCCGGGCCGCCAGGGGGTGCCGAGGACCATGCCGAGTTCGGTCTGGCCGTAGTGGTCGTGGACGGTCACGCCCAGGTGTTCCTCCGCCCAGCGGGGCAGGTCCGGGTTGAGGGGCTCGCCGGCCGCCGAACAGCAGCGCAGGGCGCCCGGGCGGACCCGGGGGCCGTCGTGGTTGCGCAGGGCGCGGTAGACGGTGGGCGCGGCCGCGAAGTTGGTGACCTGCAGCTCGTGCAGGACACGCAGGGTCAGAGCCGCGTCGAACCGCGCCGCGAGGAGGAGCGTGCCGCGGCCCAGGGCCAGCGGTCCGATGACGGCCTGGTAGAGGCCGTACCCCCAGCCGGGGTCGCTCATGTTCCAGAACACGTCCTCCGCCCGGTGGTCCAGTGCGACGTGCTGGTAGGAGACGAAGGCCGCGAGCGCCCGGGCGGGGACGGGGACCGCCTTGGGCGCGCCGGTGGTGCCCGAGGTGTAGAGGGTGATGAAGGCGTCGTCGCCCGCCCAGCGGAAGGAGTCCGGCGGGCGGACGCCGGCCCCGCGGGTCTCCAGGGCGCGCAGCGTCGGTGCGCCGCCCGGGGCCGCGGCGGTGCCCGGCTCCGTGGCGGTGCGGTGGTGCGCGTCCGGAGCCGTGCGGTCGCCGTTGACCACCACCGTCCAGGGCGTCGCGCCGGTGGCGTCGCGCAGCGGGTCCAGCGTGGGCAGCAGGTCCGCGTCGGTGACGACGGCCCTGGCGGTGGCGGTGCGGGCGGCGACGGCCACGTCCGCGAAGGCGGTGAACAGGGGGATGTGCACGGCGCCGAGCCGCCAGAGCGCCAGCAGCACCACGACGAGTTCGGCGGACTTGCCCATCAGGGTGGCCACGTGGTCCCCCGGGCCGATACCCAGGCCGGCGAGGCCACCGGCCAGGTGCCGGGAACGGTCGGCGAGTTCGCCGTAGGTGACGTCCTCCACGTCCAGCCGCGGCCCGGCCGGGCGGACGACGCTCAGCGCCACGCGCTCGCGCGGATGGCGGTCGCAGAGCAGGGCGGCGAGGTCCACGGGGGTGTCGCGGTCCCGGCTGAGCAGCGCTTCGATCAGGGCTTCGGGTTCCATGCGGCGCTCCTTCCTCAGCCGGCCGCGGCCAGGACGGCGGGCGCGGCCGGGGGCGCGGCGGCGGGCCGCCGCCAGCGCGGGGGCGGCGGGGTCCAGTCGTCCATGAGGGCGAGCAGCTCGTCGGCGTCGCGCACCGGCAGCAGCGAGGTGCTCTCCCCCGGGCTCATGAAGCCGTAGTGGGCGGCCTTGGTCGCCAGTGACAGCAGCCGGCTCCAGTAGTTCTCGGTGTTGAGGAGGGTGACGGGCTTGCCGTGGTGGCCCAGGATCAGCGCGGCCCAGACCTCGAAGGTCTCCTCCAGCGTCCCCACGCCTCCGGGCATCGCGACGAAGCAGTCGCCCAGGGTCTCCATCAGCTGCTTGCGTTCCTGCATCGTGTCGACGACGTGCAGTTCGGTCAGCGAGGTGTGGGCGACCTCGGCGTCGGCCAGGGACGTCGGGATCACGCCGATGACCTTGCCGCCGGCCGCGAGGGCCGCGTCGGCGACCACGCCCATGAGGCCGACGCTTCCGCCGCCGTAGACGATGTCCGCACCGGCCCGGGCCAGCCCGCGGGCGAAGGCGGCCGCCTCGTGGGCGAAGGCCGGACGGTTGCCCGACGACGATCCCGCATAAATGGTGACGCGCACGTGGAATCCAACCTGTCTGGGTGAGGGAGAGGAACGAGGGGGCGCCGGCCGGGCGGCGGAGGGGGAGCCGCCGCCCGGCCGGCCGTGGGGGGACGTCCGGTGTTACGGGCTGACGCGCCCGTAGGACTCGAAGGCCGCGTGGGTGAGGGGCATCAGGCGGGCGAACTCGGCCTCCATGCCCTCGGCCACCAGCTCGATCTCCCGCTGCGGGGAGGAGGGGTAGGCGGAGTCGGGCCGGTTGGTGCGCAGGCCCAGGAAGTGCATGAGGGCGCGGGCGTTGCAGGTGGCGTACACCGAGGAGTAGGTGGCCACCGGCAGCACCATGCGGGCGATCTCGCGGGCGATGCCGGAGTCCAGCATCCGGCTGTACTCGCGGTACGCGGCGAGGTAGACCTCGCTCGCCGAGCTGACGACGCCTTCCAGGTCGCCCGGCCCGCCGGGAACGTACTGGTAGTGGCCGGGCTTGCCCTCCTGGCGCAGCAGGCGCTGCTCGTCGGGGACGTAGAAGACCGGCTCCAGCTCGCGGTAGCGGGCGCTCTCCTCGTTGAAGGACCAGGTGCGGTGCCGCATCATGTGCCGGACCGTGAAGATGGGGGCGCTGATGAGGAACGTCATGTAGTTGTGCTCGAAGGGACTGCCGTGCCGGCAGCGCATCAGGTACTTGATCAGGCCCTCGGTGTAGCCGTCGCCCTTCTCCTCGCGCTGGGCGCGCTCGCCGGCGGTGGAGACCCGGGCCGCGCGGACCACGCTGAGGTCGCTTGCGCTGTGGTCCACGAGTTCGACGGTGATGTCGCTGCGCAGCTCGATGTCCGGGTGCCCGGCCAGGGCGGTGCCGGCGAGGGGGCCGGCCGTGGTCGTTTCGCTGATCTGGAGGGTCATGTCAACTGCCTTTCCGGAAGGGTGGGTTGCGGTTCGTCCTGCCGCACGGCGGGCGGCCGGGCGGCGAGGGCGGCGGCGAGGAGGATCGCCGCGGAGGACAGGAGCGTGGTGGTGCCCGTCCGCCCGCCGCCGTCGGCGGCCAGGTCGACGGCGAGGGAGCCCAGCGTCTGGCCGCCGGTCATCGCCAGGCCCATGACCAGGACCCCGGTGTGGCGCACCAGGACCACCGAGGCCAGCACGAAGGCCACCCCCAGCAGGCCGCCGCTGTAGAGCAGGGCGTCGCGCGGCCAGTGCGCCGGTGCTCCGGACACGGCGAGGTCCACGACGAGGGCGGCCGCCACGACGAGGACGCCGAGGAGGAAGTTCAGCGCCACGGACGGGTAGGGGGTGCCGGCGACGGCGTCGAGCCTGCCGTTGACGGCCATCTGCCAGGACAGGCCGATGCCCGCCGTGAACGGGAGCAGGGCCAGCCAGACGGTGGGGGCGGAGAGGGAGCCGAGGAGCGGTACGGTCACGGCGGCCAGGGCCAGCGCGGCCCCGGCCAGGCGGCGGGCGTCGGCCCGGGTGGCCGGGCCGGGGCCGACGCCGTGGTGGTCGACCCACAGCCCGCTCAGGCTCTGGCCCGCCACCAGGGCGATCGTGTAGAGGGCCGTGCCCAGGGCGGCGCTGCTCGTGGCCTGGGAGAGCACCACCACTCCGCCGACGATGCCGCCGAGGAAGTGCCAGGGCCGCAGGACCGGGGCGCCGGGCCTGCCCGGTCCGTGGCCGGGGCGGTGGGCCAGCCGGGCGGTGCCGCGCCGGAATCCGGGAAGGAACGGGCAGAGGAGGGCCAGTACCGCGAAGCTGACGCCGTCGGAGACGGCGGCGGCCGCCACGGGGTCGTGCACCGCCTCGCCCAGCCGTCCGTTGACCCATGCCTGCAGGGCCAGCACCGCCCCCGCAGTGGTGGCGGCGGCGATCGCCCACCCCTTGGGCCGGGAGCGCGCCGCGGGCCGTGGCGCCGGGCCGGTGCTCATATCCCGTACGCGGCGCTGAGCTTGCCGGTGAGGTAGGCCCCGGAGGTGGTGGCCGGGTGGCGCGGGGGGTTGCCGGGGCCGGTGCAGGTGGGGATGCACTCGATGGGGGCGTCGTAGTTGGGCTGGAGGAAGAACGGTACGGAGTAGCGCTCGCGGAGGGCCACCTCGCGCGGCGGGTTGACGACGCGGTGGACGGTGCTCACCCAGCGGTGGTTGGTCCAGAAGGCCATCAGGTCGCCGATGTTGATGACGAACGTTCCGTTGATGGCCGGCACGTCCACCCACCGGCCGTCCTTGCCGAGCACCTGGAGTCCGCCGGGGGCGCCGTCCTGGTGGAGGACGGTGAGGCTGCCCCAGTCGCTGTGGACGCCCTTGCGCAGTTGGCCGGGCTCCGGCGGTTGTTGCTGGCCGGGGTAGTAGTTGGCCGTCAGGTTGGTCATGTGGTGGTCGATCTTGTCGTCGAACCAGTGCTCGGGGAGGTCCAGGGCCAGCGCGAACAGGCGCATGAGCTCCTGGGCGAGCTCTTCCATGGCCGCGTAGTAGGCGGTGTAGGCGTCCCGGAATCCCGGCAGGTCCGGCCACTTGTTGGGCAGGCCGAGCTCGGCGGGCGCGTCGTGGGGGATGCCGGTGGCGCCGGGGTCGCCCAGCCGGTTGTAGGTGTAGGTCTCGGACAGGTCGGCGAGGCGGCGGGCCTGTTCGGGGTCCGTCCCGGCGTTGGCGGCGGCCAGGTTGCCCTTGCGGCCGAACCCCCTCATCAGCGGGTCGTGGCGCTCGGCGAGCAGGCGGTGCTTGTGCTCGGCGGGCAGGGCGAAGAAGGCCCGGGTGGCCTCGTAGACGTCGCGGATGGCCGTCTGGGGCACGCCGTGCCCGGTGATGGCCATGAAGCCGCTGGTCTCGCAGACCTCGCCGATGGTGCGGGCCACCGCGAGGCGGCCGTCCCGGTCGCCCCGGCGGGCTCCGGAGATGTCGATGACGGGGACGTACCCGTCGACCAGCGTGATGGGCCTGGTGCCCGTCGCCGCGGTCCGCGGCGGTGTGCTCGTCGTCACCTCGTGGCTCCTTGTTCCATGGTGTCCTGGGGGGTTCGTGCGCTCGGCGGGGGTGTCCGTGCGGACCGGCGGGGGCGGGGTCACCGGCCGGTGAACTCCGCGCGGCCGGGCCCGTTCTCCAGGAAGCCCCGCATGCCGGCGGTCCGGTCGTCGGTGGCGAACAGCGCCGAGAACAGCCGCGTCTCCAGGGTCAGTCCGCTTCCCAGGTCGGTCGTGCCGCCCTGGTCGACGGCCTGTTTGATGGCCGCGAGGGCGACGGCAGGGCCTTTGGCCAGGGCCGTGGCCCGGGCGACGGCCCGGTCGAGGACCTGGGCGTCCGCGACGACCTCGTCGACGAGGCCGATGGACCGGGCCTCGGCCGCGCTGACGACCCGGCCGGTCATCATCAGGTCCTTGGCGAGGGCCGGGCCGACCAGGCGCGGCAGCCGCTGGGTGCCGCCCGCGCCGGGCATGACGCCCAGCAGGACCTCGGGCAGGCCCAGCCGGGCGCCGCGGCCGCAGATGCGGTGGTCCGCGGTCAGGGCCAGTTCGCAGCCGCCGCCCAGCGCCGGGCCGTTGACGGCCGCGATCACCGGCTTGGGGATGGTGGCCACGGCGTTGAACGCGGCCTGGAGGAGGGGCGCGTGACGCGACATCGCCAGGTGCGACATGCCGGCCATCTCGCGGATGTCGGCGCCGGCGGAGAACGCCCGCGGGCCGCCGTGGAGGACGACCGCCCGGACGTCGTCGCGCTCCGCGGCCTCGTCGGCGGCGCGGTGCAGCCGGGCCTGCATGTCACGGTCGAGGATGTTGAGCGGGGGACGGTCGAGCCTGATGACCGCCACCGCGCCCGGCAGCAGTTCGAGCCGGACGTCGCCGCTGCCGGCCCCGGTGCCGTCGGCGGGCCGCCGCCCGGGGGCGGGCCCGGTGCCGGCCGGGTGCTGCTGGTCCGCGATCACGCCCACAGCAGACCTCCGTTGACCTCCAGCACGTGGCCGTTGACGTAGGAGCTGGCCCCGCCGGCCAGGAAGACCGCGGCGTCGGCGACCTCCTCGGCGCGCCCGGCCCGGCCGAGGGAGAAGCGGGTGCGGTAGGTCTCCCACGCCTTGTCGTTGCTCTTGAGGGCGTGGCCCATGCCCGCGTCGATGATTCCCGGGGCGAGCGCGTTGACGAGGATGCCCAGGCGGCCGAGCTCGATGGCGGAGACCTTGGTGAACATCTCGATGGCGGCCTTGGTGGCGCAGTATCCGGCGGCTCCCACGGCGACCCGTGTCGCCATGCTGGAGGAGACGTTGATGATCCGGCCGCCGCGTTCGCGCAGCACCGGGACCGCCGCCCGGGTGGTGAGGAACGTTCCGGTGAGGTTGGTGTCGACCATGTCCCGCCAGTGGTCCTCGGACAGCTTCTCGACGCGGCCGTCGCGGCTGATCCCGGCGTTGGCGACGACCACGTCGACCGTTCCGAAGCTTTCCTGGGCCGAGGCCATCAGGGCGTCCAGCGAGGCGGCGGAGGTGACGTCCACGATCTCCATCCGGGCCCGGTCCGGGTGGCTGTCCAGCACCTCCTTGAAGTCGTACGGGCTCCTCGCGGCGGCCACCACGTTGGCGCCCTCGGCGAGGTAGCGCTCGGCGATGGCGCGGCCGAGGCCCCGGGTGCCTCCGGTGATCACTGCTGTTCGTCCAGCGAGTCGCACGCTGGTCTCCTTCCGGTGGGTCGGTGGGGTTCGGGGGCGCTCAGTACCAGGTGACGACGGCGGCGCCGGCGGTCATGCCGCCGCCCACGGCGGCCAGCAGCACGTGCTCGCCGCGTGCGAAGGGGCGGCGGGTGTGCTCGTGGTGGAGGGTGAGCGGAATGGAGGCGGCCGCGGTGTTGCCGAGGAAGGGGGCGGTGAGCGGGACCCGGGCGGGGTCGATGCCCATCTCGCCCACGCACGCCTCGATCAGCCGGGTGTTGGCCTGGTGGAAGACGAAGCGCCCGATGTCTTCGAGGCGCAGGCCGCTCCCGGCGAGGGCTTCGGAGATGACCTTGGGGAAGGTGCGCAGGGCGTAGTCGCGCACCTGGCGGCCCTGCATGCGGAAGAGGTGCTCGCCGCGCTCGCGGGCCCCGGCGTCGAGGGGCTGCCGGGTGCCGCCGGCGACGACCTCGACGTAGTCGCGGTGGGCGCCGTCGGCGATCAGGTGGACGTGGCGGATGCCGTATCCGTCGGGCACGGGCCCGAGGACGACGGCCCCGGCCCCGTCGCCGAAAAGACTGACCGTCCGCCGGTCGGTCCGGTCCATCATGGTGGAGTAGATGTCGGCGCCCACGACCAGCGCGGTGCGCCCGGGTGAGCGGGTGGCGAGCAGCGCGTCGGCGATGGACAGGCCGTAGAGGAAGCCCGAGCAGACGGCGTTGACGTCGAAGGCCGGCACGCCGGGCAGGTCGAGCCTGTCCTGGAGGACGGCGGCCGTGGAGGGCTGCGGCTGGTCGGGGGTGGAGGTGGCGACGACGATGTGCTGCAGCTGCTGCCTGAGCTGGGGCAGCCCGTCCAGGGCGCGGGCCGCCGCCCGGTGTGCGATCTCCGAGGTGGTGGTCCCGGGGGCGCAGTAGCGCCGTTCGAGGACTCCGGTGCGTTCGGCCACCCAGCCGGCGTCGGCGCCGGTCCACTGGGCTATGCGGTCGTTGTCGATGACGTTCTCGGGCAGGTAGGTGCCGAGGGACAGCAGTCCGGTGTTCACTCTCTCGCCTTCTCGCTAGTCGGTGCCGGGGGCCTGGACGAGGGCGCACACCCAGGTGAAGCCGCCGCCGGCTCCGATGAGGACGGCCATCTCGCCCGGGGCGAGGAGGCGCCGGGTGGACAGCTCGTCGAGGTCGGCTCCCCAGTCGCTGCAGCCGAGGTGGCCGGTGCGGTCGTCGAAGCGCAGGTGGTCGCACGTGCCGAGGACGTCCTCCAGGACGGGCAGGTACTGGGCGTCGAGGGTGCGTGCGCCGACGCGGGGCAGGACGAGGCAGCGCAGGCGCGGGTCGTCGGGCGCGACGCCGGCGTCGCGCAGGGTGTTCGTCAGGACGGTGCGGATGCGTTCACGGGCGATCGCGTCGAAGACGCCCTTGCCCATGTCGGCCGTGGCCTGTCGGGCGGCGGTGACGGCGTCGACGGGGGCGCCGGCCTCCAGGGGGGCGGCGGCGAGGGGGGCGTGCCCGCGCAGGACGACTTCCATCTCGACGGCGGAGACGGTGTTCAGCGCCTGCAGGACGAACGCGTCGTCCTCTCCGGTGGACCGGTGGAGCAGGACCGCGGCGGCGGCGTCGCCGAGTCCCATGGACGGATAGGAGTTCCAGCGGTCGATGCCCGGCAGGACGTAGCGGTCGGAGGAGGTGACGAGGGCTCGTGTGACGCCGGGATCCGCCTGCAGGCGCAGGGCCGCGTCGTAGAGCGCGAGCGCCCCGCCGTCGCAGCCCTGGTGGATGGCCAGGGGGAGGGCGTTGGTGGCGCCGAGCCGGTGGGCGATGTAGTGCGGAGGCGACCAGAGTTCGTGACCCTGGTAGTAGAGCCAGGTGTGGATCAGCAGGTCGATGTCGTTCGACTGCCAGCCGGATCGTTCAAGTGCAGTGCGTGCGGCCAGGACCGCCATGTCGGGGGCCGGGACGGGGGAGACCGGCAGCGCGCTGATGCCGGCACGCCGTGCGGATTCCTTGTCCAGGCGCCCCTCCTCCATGGCCTGAGCAGCGGTTTCGCTGGTTTCGGGGAACCAGGACCCGACCGCTTTGATGCGTAAGTCGTCGCCGAACCTCACTGCGTCGCTCCTCTTCGACCGGCCGCACCGCAGCGGGCGTCCGGGGACGCCGGACGGCCGGGGGTGGGGGGTGAGCTGGAATGGTGGGAAGTCTTCGCGGTGACGCGTCCTCAATCGCCGCTGTCTGCGGGGGACTTGCGCCCAGCGGTCCGGTTCCGTGTCGCTTCGGGGGATCCGGCCGCCGCCAGGCACCCACTAAAACCAAACCGATCGTCCTTGTCAACAGACATAGATCGATTCGACGTAGCGCCCGTTATGGCGACCTTACGGCTTATGCACCCAGGAAGTCCGTCGCCACAATCAACCCGAACCAGGACATACGAATCACGCCGGGCTCCGGCGTTCGGAGATCACCAAGACAACGCAAAGAATCTGGGCACCGCGCCAGACCGCGTGGTACGAATATTCGGCTGCACCATACACATTCAGGGAGGGCTGATCATGTTGGCCACGGGGGAATGCACTGAAGGCGCAGGCGAGATAAGGGAGTTATCGCCCCGCACGCCATGGGAACCGCCGGAGAACGAGACCTCGGTTCCGCGTCCACTCGCCCATCGGAGATACAACTCGACGACGGCGAGGACAAGTTACAGACGGTGGGGCTTCAACTCCCGTGATTTTCCGGCCTCATAGCCGCTCCGACATGACGAACGGGCGGCCACCGGTCAGAGCGGGCGTGTGACGACGACGTCACCGCAGTGCAGAGCCCTGGCGTACGCCCGGAAGTGGGCGAGCTTGCGCGGGTGGACGGCACCCGGGAGCAGCGCTTCCCACATCTCCCCCAGCAACGGGCTCAGTTCGGCACCCAGCGCCTGGGTCATCACCTGCGCTCCGGTGTAGGAGCTGACGAAGACGCGGGCGAGGAAGTCCGGGTGGACGTCCGCCCTCAGCTCCCGCTGGTCACGGGCCCGCTCCAGGAGGCCGGTGAGGATGCCGACCCAGTCACGGTAGACGCCGGGGACGGGGTCGCGGTAGGTGGCGTTCTCGAAGGTGAGCCGGATGCCGGCCCGCACCACGACGTTGGTGCGCAGGAGTTCGGCCAGGGTCCGCGACAGCTGCAGCATCAGCTCCAGACCCGAGCCCTGGGCGCTCGCCAGCACCTCGGCCTCCGCCGTCCAGATCCGGTGCTGCTCCTCCACCACCGCGTGCGCCAGTTCCTCCTTGCCGGCGAAGTGGAAGTACATCGCTCCCTTGGACGAGGCCGCGTACTCAAGGATGTCGCTCACGCTCGTGGCGCCGTAGCCGTAGCGATCGAACAGTTCCGCGGCCGCCAGGATCAGCGCCTGGCGCGTCTGCTCGGACCGGAACTGCTTCGGCTTCGCCACGGGTTCTCCTCGGGGGTTCATCCAACTCGTACCGAACGGTCTCATTCTTCACCAGCAGCAGGGCTGTACAGAAGAGTTCCGGCCCGGCCTCGGCGGGCACGGCGGCGTACGGGCCGGGCCCGCACCTGCAACCGCCTGCAACCGCCTGCGCGGCCGGGCTAGGCCGGCCGCGCAGCGAAGCGGGCCTGCACGGAGCGGGGGTTCCCCGTGCAGGCCCGCGGTATCAGGTGGCCGCCGGCCCGTCTTCCCGGCGCCTGGCGAGGGCCACCAGCGTCCCGGCGAGCGCGACGACCACGACCGCGGCGCCGATCCAGGCCAGCGAGGTGACGTCGGTGCCGGAGTCCAGGAACTGCGAACCGGACCAGGAGCCCAGGGCGTTGCCCAGGTTGAAGGCCGACGTGTTGGCGGCCAGGGCCAGTGCGGAGCCGCCGCCCGCCGCGCCGAGCACCCAGGACTGCAGGGGCGGGACGAGCGCGCCGGACGCCAGGCCGATCAGGAAGACCGCGACCGGCACCACGACCTTCGACTCGGCGGTGAAGGAGAGCACCAGCAAGGTGGCGGCCAGCAGGACCAGCATGCTCGCGAGGGTGCCGCGCAGGGTCCGGTCGGCCAGCTTGCCGCCCAGGGCGTTGCCCACGAAGCCGCCGAACCCGAAGACGAAGAGCAACAGGGTGGCGGCGCCCGCGCCGAAGCCGGTCACCTTCTGCAGCAGCGGCGAGATGTAGCTGTAGAGGAGGAACCAGCCCGCCTGCGACACGGCCGTGACGGCCAGGGCCCACAGCACCTGCGGGCGGCGCAGGATGCCCAGTTCGCTGCGCATGGACTCGCTCTCGCCGCGGTCGAGGTGGCCGGGGACGAGGAAGGAGAGCGCCGCGAAGCCGGCCACCGCGGCGCCGGCCACGCACCAGAACGTGGCGCGCCAGCCCCACTGTTCGCCGATCGCGGTGCCGATGGGGCCGCCCAGCACGGTGGCCAGGCCGAGGCCGCCGGCCACCCAGGCGATGGCGGAGGCGCGGCGGTCCGGCGGCGAGAGGCGCACGGCGATGAGGATGCACACCGCCGCGAAGGTGCTGTGGGTCAGCGCTCCCAGGGTGCGGGCGCCCATGAGCAGGGAGAAGGAAGGCGCCAGGGCGCCAAGGACGTTGGCCGCCGCGAAGACCAGCAGCAGGATCAGCGCGAGGAGTTTGGGTGCGACGCGCGAGGTCGCGACGGTCACCAGCGGACCGCCGACCGCCACCGCGATCGCGTAGGCGCTCAGCAGCTGGCCCGCACTGGCCACGGAGACGTGCAGGTCGTCCGAGACGTTGAGCAGCAGGCCGATGAGGGCGAACTCGGCCGAGCACAGGGCGAACACCGAGAGCGACAGCGCGGCCAGGGCCGCGACGGGGAACGTCGCGGGCGCCGGCGGCGGGCCGGCTAACTCCCCCCGGGTCGCGGTTTCGGCAGTGTGTGGCATGGATGAGGCCGACAAGGCTGTACCTCCTTGCCCGGATCCGCGGATGGAAGACACGCAGCAGGCCAGGCATCGTCATCTAGGTATGTCGAATACGCCATGAGTCGTATCGACCTATGACCAACTCTAGCCCTATGCTTGCCGACCATGTCAAGCATGTTGGATCTCGCCACCCTCGGCTTCCTCTACGAAGAGCCGCTGCACGGCTACGAGCTGCGCACGCGCATCGCCCGGCTGACCGGCCACGTCCGCGCGATCAGCCACGGCACCCTGTACCCGGCGATCAAACGCATGGAGAAGGCCGGCCTGCTCGTACGGGAGTCACAACCCGGCGCCGCGGCCGCGCCCCGGCACATGCTGAGCCTGACCGACCAGGGCCGGCAGACCCTGCTGGAGCTGCTCCGCAAGCCCGACGACCCCTTCATCACCGACGAGAACCGCTGGTTCACCCTCCTCGCCTTCCTGCGCCACCTCCCGGAGCCGGAGGCGCAGGCGGAGGTGCTGCGCCGGCGCCTGACCTTCCTTCAGGAGCCGAGCAGCTTCTTCTACAGCGGGGACCGCCCCCTGAGCAGCAAGGACGTCGACGACCCGTTCCGGCGCGGTGTCCTCACCATCGCGAGGGCCACCTCGGAGGCCGAACTCGCCTGGCTGAACGAGACCATCGCGGAGCTGAGCGCCCGCTAGGCAGAAGGGAGACACCCACCGTGCGACCCATGACCGAGGACGAGTGGCGTGCGTTCGTCCTCTCCGGCTCGCGGACCGGCAAGCTGGCGACCACCCGCAAGGACGGCCGCCCGCACGTCACCCCCGTGTGGTTCCTGCTCGACGACACCGACGACGGCACCGTCGAGGTCGTCTTCACCACCTGGCACGCGTCGCTGAAGTACCGGGCCCTGCGCCGCGAGCCGCGCTTCGCCCTGTGCGTGGACGACCAGGAGCCGCCGTACGGCTACGTCACCCTGGAGTGCACGGCCGGCTTCACCGACGACCCGGACGCCCTGCGCGCCTGGGCCACCCGCATCGGAGGGCGCTACATGGGACGCGAGCGGGCCGCGGCGTACGGCGAACGCAACTCCGTGCCCGGCGAGTATTTGGTACGCGCCACCGTCGACCGGGTCATCGCCTTCCACGGCATCGCCGACTGACCCGGCGACGGGGCCGGCACCGCGGGCGCGCGGTGCCGGCACCGCCCGTCGCCCGCCCCTCACCGCCCGGTGAAGAGGTTCCGCACCCGCCGGCGGGCCCTGCGGGCGGCGCGGTAGTCCTCGTCCGGGGTCTCGTTGTCGTCGTCGTCCGGACCGTGGAGGGCCGTCCAGCTGACGGCGGAGACGGCGGGCTCCAGGGAGAGGCGGCTGACGGCCTCCTCCAGGAGGCTGTCGTCCCGGCGCTCCGTGGTGAGTTCGGCCGAGACGATCACCTTGCCCGCCGTCTCCGCGTCGCGGCTGTCCACCGAGCGCAGCCGGAAGCCGGGGCGGGTGACGGCCTGGACGACGAGGGTGCGCACGTGGGCCTCGGCGGGCTCGGTGCACACCACCTCGAAGTAGTAGTCGGTGGTCACCTCCGCGCCGCCGTGCGGACCCCGGTCCAGGCCCCGGGCCAGGGGCCGCAGCAGGGTGTTGGCGCCGACCACGCCCACCGTGCCCAGGGCGGCGATCACGTACAGGCCGGTGCCGGCCAGGGCGCCGACGGCGGCCGAGCACCACAGGGTGGCGGCGGTGTTGAGGCCGCGCACGCTCAGTCCGTCGCGCATGATGACGCCCGCGCCGAGGAAGCCGATGCCGGAGACGATCTGTGCGGCGACCCGTGAGCCGTCGTAGCCCGCCGAGCTGGTGGCGTCGGCGAAGCCGTAGGTCGACAGCAGGACGAAGAGGGCGGAGCCGGCGGCCACCAGGGCGTTGGTGCGCAGTCCCGCCATCCGGGCCCGCCACTGGCGCTCCAGCCCGATGATCGCGCCGAAGCCCAGGCCGGCCCCGATGTTGGCCGCCAGGTGCCACTCGTTCACCATCGCCATGCCCTCGTCCTCCTCGTGCCCGTCTCTCGTTCTCTATCGGCCGGTCACCGCCGGGTGCTGAACCGGCGGACGGACCGGCTCCTCCCACTGTGCGGCAGCAGGCGGGAGGCCGGACGCGTTCAGGCCAGGCACGGGAGCAACGGACGGGGGGCACCCGGCGGGATCCTGTCCGGGGCCGGCCGCCTCGTGGTGGATCGGCGTGTCCCCGCCCGTCAGCGGCACCCCGGTGCCCCCGTGACGTACCGCCACGATCTCGGCGGCGATGGACAGGGCCGTCTCCTCGGGCGTGCGGGCGCCGAGGTCGAGGCCGATCGGGGAACGGAGGCGGGCCAGCTCCTCCTCCCCGACGCCGGCGTCGCGCAGCAGCCGCAGCCGGGCCTCGTGCGTGCGGCGCGAGCCCATCGCGCCCACGTACGCGACGGGCAGGCGCAGCGCCCGTTCCAGCAGGGGGACGTCGAACTTCGCGTCGTGCGTCAGGACGCAGACGACCGTCCGGGCGTCGACGGTCAGGCGTCCGAGGAAGCGGTGCGGCCAGTCCACGACGACCTCGTCGGCCTCCGGGAAGCGGGCGGTGGTGGCGAAGACGGGGCGTGCGTCGCACACGGTCACGTGGTAGCCGAGGAACTTGCCGGCGCGGACCAGCGCGGCCGCGAAGTCGATCGCGCCGAAGACGAGCATCCGCGGCGGCGGCACGCTGCACTCGACCAGGAGGGTCACTCCGTGGCCGGGGAGGCCGGTGCAGGCCGTGCGGCCCTCGGCGAGCAGGGTGCGGGCCGCGTCCCGCGCCGCGTCGTCCAGCGCGGACGACCCGCCCAGGGTGCCCTCGCCCGTACCGTCCGGGCGCACGAGCAGGGCGCGCCCCAGGGTGCCGGGCGGGCCCGTCACCACGCGGGCCAGCGCCACCGTCTCGCCGGACGCCGCCGCGGCCAGGGCCGCGGCGGCCACCGGGCCCACCGGCGCCACCAGGACGTCGATCTCCCCGCCGCACGTCAGGCCGACCGCGAACGCGTCGTCGTCGGAGTAGCCGAATCGTTCCAGCACCGGCATTCCGCTCGCCAGCGCCGCTCGGCACAGTTCGTGGACCGCGCCCTCCACGCAGCCGCCCGAGACCGAGCCGAGCGCCGTGCCGGCCGCGTCGACGGCCAGGGCCGCGCCCGGCTGCCGGGGTGCGCTGCCGCGGACGGCCGCCACGGTGGCCACGGCGACGGCGCGCCCCTGCGTGCACCAGCGGTGCAGTTCACCGGCGATGTCCAGCACGTCCGCCTCCTACTTGACGCCCAGCCAGTGCTCGATGGGGTGCAGGGCGAAGTAGCCCGCGAAGACGGCGCTCAGGACCCACATGAAGACGCCGGGCTCGCGCCACCTGCCCTGGGCCGCTTTGAGGACGGTGTAGGCGATGACGCCACCGCCGACGCCGGCCGTGATGGAGTACGTGAACGGCATCAGCACGACCGTCAGGAAGACCGGGACGGCCACGGCGCGGTCGGTCCAGTCGATGTGCCGGGCGTGGCTCGCCATCATGGCGCCGATGACCACGAGGGCGGCCGCGGCGATCTCGCCGGGGACGATGCGGGTCAGCGGCGTGAAGAACAGACAGGCCGTGAAGAGGAGCCCGGTGACGACGGAGGACAGGCCGGTGCGGGCGCCCTCGCCCACGCCCGTCGCGGACTCGACGAAGACCGTCTGGCCGGACGCCCCGGCCACGCCGCCGATCGCCCCGCCGGCGCCGTCGACGAGCAGCGCCCGGCTCAGTCCGGGCATCCGGCCCTTGTCGTCGGCGAGGCCCGCCTCGGTGCCCACGCCGATGATGGTGGCCATGGCGTCGAAGAAGCCGGCCAGCACCAGCGTGAAGACGATCATGGAGACGGTGGCGCCGCCCACCGTGCCCCAGCCGCCGAACTCCACCTGCCCGAAGAGGGAGAAGTCGGGCAGGGAGACGGCGCTGCCCTCCAGGGCCGGGGGGCCGTTCTGCCAGGTGCGGGGGCCCGGGTCGGCGACGGCGTCGACGAGGACGGCCAGGGCCGTGCCCGCCACGATGCCGATGAGGATCGCGCCGGGCACCTCCCGCGCCTGCAGCATGAAGATCAGCAGCAGGGTGACGCAGAACAGCAGCACGGGCCAGCCCGCCAGTTCGCCCGCCGGGCCCAGTGTGAGCGGCCCACCGGACTGCGCGGCGTGCACGAAGCCGGCCTTGACCAGGCCGATGAGGGCGATGAACATCCCGATGCCCATGGTGATGGCGTGCTTGAGCGCCAGCGGGATGGCGTTCATGACCCGTTCGCGCAGCCCGGTGAGGACCAGCAGCATGATGACGACGCCGTAGACCACGCACATGCCCATCGCCTGCGGCCAGGTCATGTGCGGCGCGACCTGGGTGGAGAGCACGCCGGAGACGCCGAGCCCGGCCGCCAGGGCGAGCGGGACGCGGCCGACCAGGCCCATGAGCAGGGTGCAGGCCGCCGCGGCGAAGGCGGTGGCGGTGATGAGCCCCTGCCGGTCGAGGGTGTGCCGCAGGGCGTCGGGGCCGGAGAGGATCAGCGGGTTGAGCAGCAGGATGTAGCTCATCGCCATGAAGGTGGTGAGGCCGCCGCGCACTTCGCGCGCGAGGGTCGACCCCCGCTCGGTGATGAGGAAGTACCGGTCGAGCCGCGAGGGCCCGGCGGGCCGCCGCGGGCCCGCGCCCGCGTCCTGCGCCGCGGTCTCCGGCCGCGCTGATGCATGGGTCATGGTGCCTGCTCCAGACGTCGCGGGTGGGGGGCTGCACGACCCGGGGGACGGCCCGAGACGAAGGGTGGTGCCGCCGCACCGCCACTGGGGGGCGCGTGCGCGGTGCGGCGGGCGGGGACGCCTCCCGCTCAGGTGCCGGTCAGGTGCTCCGGCCGGAGGGGGACGCGCTGCAGGGCGAGGCCCGTGGCCTGGCGGACGGCCGCCACGACGGCGGGCGTCGAGGAGAGGGTGGGGGCCTCGCCGACCCCGCGCAGGCCGTAGGGGGCGTGGCCGTCGGCGAGTTCGAGGACGTCGACGGGGAGCGTGGGGGTGTCGAGGATGGTGGGGATCAGGTAGTCGGTGAACGAGGGGTTGCGGACCTTCGCCGTCAACGGGTCGACGACGATCTCCTCCATGACGGCGAGCCCCAGGCCCTGGAGGGTGCCGCCCTGGATCTGGCCGGTGACCGACAGCGGGTTGAGGGCCTTGCCGACGTCCTGGGCGCAGGCCAGTTCGACGACCTTGACCAGGCCGAGCTCGGTGTCGACCTCGACGACCGCGCGGTGGGCGGCGAAGGAGTACTGGACGTGGCCGGAACCCTGTCCCGTGCGCAGGTCGAAGGGCTCGGTCGGCCGGTGCCGCCACTCCCGCTCGACGTCGACGCCCTCCTCCCCGAGGACGTCCGCGAGGCCGGCGAGGACCTCGCCGCCGTCGGTGACCACCTTGCCGTCCTGCAGCAGGAGTTCGGCCGACGCCCAGGCCGGGTGGTACGTGCCGAAGCGGGCCCGGCCCAGCTCCAGGACGCGCTCGCGCACCGCCTCGCAGGCGTGCTTCACCGCGCCGCCGGTGACGTACGTCTGGCGGGAGGCCGAGGTGGAGCCTGCGGAGCCCACCCGGGTGTCGGCGGGCGCGATGGTCACCCGGGCGACGCCCAGTTCGGTGCGGGCGATCTGGGCGTGCACCGTGACGCCGCCCTGGCCCACCTCGGCCATGGCGGTGTGCACGGTGGCGACGGGCTCACCGGCGACCACCTCCAGCCGGACGCGGGCGGTGGAGTAGTCGTCGAAGCCCTCCGAGAAGCCGACGTTCTTGATGCCGACGGCGTAGCCGACGCCCCGGACCACGCCCTCGCCGTGCGTGGTGTTGGACAGCCCGCCCGGCAGGGCGCGGACGTCCGTCGCACCGTCGGCGCTCTCCCACTGGCGCTGCGGCGGCAGCGGCAGCGCCTTGACGCGGCGCAGGAGTTCGGCGACCGGCGCGGGCGAGTCGACGACCTGCCCCGTGGGCATGACCGAGCCCTGCGCCATGGCGTTGCGGCGGCGGAACTCCACCGGGTCCAGGCCCAGCGCCGCCGCCAGCTTGTCCATCTGCGCCTCGTAGGCGAAGCACGCCTGCACCGCTCCGAAGCCGCGCATCGCGCCGCAGGGAGGGTTGTTGGTGTAGAGGGCGAGGGCCTCGGCGTCGACGTTGTCGATGACGTACGGGCCGGCCGAGAGCGAGGCGGCGTTGCCGACGACGGCGGGCGAGGACGAGGCGTAGGCGCCGCCGTCGAGGACGATGCGGCACGCCATGAAGAGCAGCTTTCCGTCGCGGGTCGCCCCGTGCTCGTAGCGGAGTTTCGCCGGGTGGCGGTGGACGTGGCCGAAGAAGGACTCGAAACGGTTGTAGACGATCTTCACGGGGCGGCGGGTGCGCAGGGCGAGCAGGCAGGCGTGGGCCTGCATCGACAGGTCCTCGCGGCCACCGAAGGCGCCGCCGACGCCGGAGAGCGTCATGCGCACCTTGTCCTCGGGCAGGCCGAGGACCGGGGCGATCTGGCGGAGGTCGGCGTGGAGCCACTGCGTGGCGATGTAGAGGTCGACGCCGCCGTCCTCGGCGGGGACGGCGAGGCCGGACTCGGGGCCGAGGAACGCCTGGTCCTGCATGCCCACTTCGTACTCGCCGGTGACGATCACGTCCGCGCGGGCCCGGGCGGCGGTGACGTCGCCACGGACGACGGGCTGGCGGTGGACGACGTTGGGGTGCGGGACGTGGGCCGCGTGGGGGTCGGTGCGGCCCGGATGGAGCACGGGGGCGCCGGGTGCCGTGGCCGTCCTCTCGTCGGTGACGACGGGCAGGTGCTCGTAGTCGACCACGATCTTCGCGGCGGCGCGGCGGGCGGTCTCGGGGTGGTCGGCGGCGACGAGGGCCACCGGCTCGCCGTGGTGGCGCACGACGCCGTCGGCGAGGACCGGGGTGTCCTGGATCTCCAGCCCGTAGCGGGTCGCGGCGGGCAGGTCGTCGTGGGTCATGACGGCGTGCACGCCCGCCGTGGCGAGGGCCGCGGAGACGTCGACGGAGCGGATGCGGGCGTGGGCGTGGGGGCTGCGCAGGGTGAAGCCCCAGAGCATGTCCTCGTGCCACAGGTCGGAGGCGTAGGCGAACTCGCCGGTCACCTTGAGGGTGCCGTCGGGCCGGAGGGTGGAGGCGCCGATGCCGCCCTGCGTGCCGCTGTGCTGGGTGAGACCGGTGGGTGTGCGCGTCACGTCGTTCACGGGCGGGCCGCCTCTCCCCCGCGGGCCGTCTCCGCGCCGCGGGCCGCGGCGAGGCGGACGGCGTCGAGGATCTTCTCGTAGCCGCTGCACCGGCACAGGTTGCCCGAAAGGGCTTCGCGGATGTCGGCGTCGGAGGGGTCGGGGTGGCGCTCCAGCAGGTCGTCGGTGGCCACGAGCAGGCCGGGGGTGCAGAAGCCGCACTGGACGGCTCCCGCGTCGACGAACGCCTGCTGCACGGGCGAGAGGCGGCCCCCGGGGACGCCGGAGCGCTCCGCGAGCCCCTCGACGGTGACCACCTCGCGGCCCTCGGCCTGGCCCGCGGCCACCAGGCAGGCGCAGACCGGGACGCCGTCGAGGCGGACCGTGCAGGAGCCGCACTCGCCCTGCTCGCAGGCGTTCTTGGAGCCGGGCAGGCCGAGGCGCTCGCGCAGCACGTACAGCAGGCTCTCGCCCTCCCAGACGTCGTCGGCCTCGTGGACGCGGCCGTTGACGGTGAAGGTCACGCGCACGCCGCTCCCCTCCCTTCGTTCCGGCGGTAGGCGTCCCAGACCCAGCCGAGCGTGCGGCGGGCCATGACGCCGACCGCCCTCCTGCGGTAGGCGGCGCTGCCGCGCACGTCGTCGATGGGGTTGCAGGCTCCGGCCGCCAGCTCGGCGAACTCCCCCACGACGGTGGGGTCGAGGGGGCCGCGGGTGTCCCAGAGGCGGCTCTCGTCCAGTGCGGCGGCGAGGAACTCCTCGGCGGCGCGGGCGCGTACGGGCGTGGGGGCGGCGGAACCGATGCCGGTGCGCACCGTGCGGCCGGCGGGGTGCAGGGCGATGCCGAGGGCGCACACGGCGATGACCATGGCGTTGCGGGTGCCGACCTTGGAGAACTGCTGCGGGCCGGTGGCCTTGCGGATGCGCACGGCCCGGATCAGTTCGTCGGGCGCGAGGGCGTTGCGCTTGACGCCCGTGTAGAACTCCTCGACCGGTATGAGGCGGGTGCCGCGCACCGATTCCGCCTCGACCTCCGCGCCCGCGGCCAGCAGGGCGGGGTGGCTGTCGCCGGCCGGGGAGGCGGCGCCGAGGTTGCCGCCGACGCTGCCGCGGTTGCGGATCTGCGGGGAGCCGACGGTGCGGGCGGCGAGGGCGAGGCCGGGCAGCTCGCCGCCCAGGTGGTCGATGATGCGGGTGTAGGGGACGGCGGCGCCGAGCCGGACGTCGGGCCCGTCCGCGTCCCAGGTGTGGAGTTCGCCGATGCGCTGGAGGTCGAGCAGGTGCTCCGGCCGGCGGTGGTCGAAGTTGATCTCGACCATCACGTCCGTGCCGCCCGCGAGGGGCACGGCCGAGGGGTGCTCGGCCTTGGCGGCCAGAGCCTCCGCCCAGCTGGCGGGGCGCAGGAAGTCCATGGAAGGTCTCTTCTCAGGGGGGCTGCGGCGGGGTCGTCATGGCGGTTCCGATGCCGTTCCGGGGGGCGTGGGCCCAGTACAGCGACGCCCGGAGGCGGCGGTGCAGTCACCGAAAACATGAAGCGGTTGGCTGGCCAGTGCCCCTGTCTTGTAGATTCGAACGAAAGACGGGGTTCCGGAACCTCACGGCATTCCACTGGTTACAAGAAGACAGATCGGCGGCGACGACGATGCGGCTGCGCGCACTGCTGGAGACCGATGCGCTGGGCCTGCGGCTGCTCGGTGGCGAGGACGAGCTGGACCGCACCGTGCGCGGCGTGATGACCACCGACCTGCGCGACCCCAGCCGCTACCTCTCCGGTGGCGAGCTGGTGCTCACCGGCCTGGCCTGGCGGCGGGAGCCGGAGGACTCCGAGCGGTTCGTCCGCATCCTCACGGCGGCGGGCGTGGCCGGGCTGGCGGCGGGCGAGGCGGAGATCGCCTCGACGCCCGACGACCTGATCGAGGCGTGCGCCCGGCACCGGATGCCGCTGTTCTCGGTGAACGAGAAGGTCTCCTTCGCGTCCATCACCGAGCACGTCGTGCGGCAGGTCTCCAGCGAGCGGGCCGGGGACCTGGCGGCCGTCGTCGACCGGCACCGCCGGCTGATGACGGGCGGCCCGGCGGGCGGCGGCCCCGAGGTCGTCCTCGACCTGCTGGGCTCCGACCTCGACCTGCGCGCCTGGGTGCTGTCCCCCACGGGCCGGCAGATCGCCGGCTCCTCGCTGGCCGACGCGGGCCCGGGGCTGCCCGCCGCGGTCGGCGCCGGCCTCGCGGGCGAGCACCTGGCCGCCTCGCGCTCGGGCCGCCGCGGCCCGCACCGGGTGACGGCCGCCGGCAGCACGTACTCCCTCTTCCCCGTCCGCAGCAGCGGCCGCGCCGCGTCCGCGCGGGACGTGCGCGAGACGGTGCTGTCGGACTGGCTGCTGGCCGTCGAGGCGGACGCCGGGGACTGGCCGGAGGAGCGGCTCGACCTGCTGCACGGCGTCACTCAGCTGATCGCCGTGGAGCGCGACCGCCGCGACGCGGCCCGCACGGTGCGGCGCCGCCTCGCCCAGGAGGTCCTGGAGCTGGTCCAGGCGGGCGCCGCGCCCGCCGAGATCGCGGCCCGGCTGCGGGTGGCCGCGCCGGTGCTGCTGCCCGGCCTGGGCACCGCCCCGCACTGGCAGGTCGTCGTGGCCCGCGTGGAGTGGGAGGGCGGCGACATCCCCGGCGGGCCGGTGGCGCAGGCGCTGCTGGAGGAGGTGCTGGTCGACCCGGACGCGGCCGGCCCCGAGCCCTCCGACCGGATCGCCGTCGCCCATACGGGCGACGAGGCGGTGGCGCTCGTGCCGCTGCCGGCCGTGCCCGCGGAGGCGGAGGCCGCCCCGGCCGCGCCCGGCCTGCACGCCGACGCCCTGCTGGCGGCCGTCCGCGACCCGCTGGCCCGGGGCCTCGCCGACGACGGGCGCCTGACCTTCGGCGTCAGCGCCGCCGTCCACTCGGCGGAGGGCCTGCGCGGCGCCCTGGAGGAGGCGCGGCACGCCCGTCGTGTGGCCGCCGCCCGCCCGGGCCGCGTCTGCGCGGCCGGCCACCAGGAGCTGGCCTCGCACGTCCTGCTGCTGCCGTTCGTCCCCGACGACGTCCGGCGGGCCTTCACCGCCCGGCTGCTGGACCCGCTGCGCGACTACGACCGCCGCCACCGCGCCGAGCTGATCCCGACGCTGGAGGCGTTCCTGGACTGCGACGGCTCCTGGACCCGCTGCGCGACACGGCTGCACCTGCACGTGAACACCCTGCGGTACCGCGTGGGGCGCATCGAGCAGCTGACGGGGCGCGACCTGTCCCGGCTGGAGGACAAGCTCGACTTCTTCCTTGCCCTGCGCATGAGTTGAGGGGCCGGGCCGGGTGACGGTCCGCTCGGCGGACGAGCGGATCATCACCCGTGGAGCGGTGCGCTCTTCGGTACGCTGCGCCCACCAGCAGGAGTCACGGGCCGCACGGTGGCCACCCCTTTCCCACACGGACGGTCCGGCCCCGGGCCATGGGTCCCGCGTTTGTGAATTGGTTCACACCTGACCCTTGGCCGCGCCCGTGTCCTCGTGCTGTGATCGGAGCAGGCTTCCAGCTCGACGGCGCGCTTGGGGAGGGCACTGTGGCGGACACCGCCATGCGGAATGCAGGGTTGCCGGAGCCATCAGGACCACAGGGGAGCGGACAGGGCCCGCTCGGGGGCGATCCGCTCGACCGGGACGTGTGGCGGCTGCGTTCCCGGGCCTGCTGGGACGACGCCGCCGCGCTGCTCGCCCCGCGCGCCGCGGCCGAGCCGGGCCCGGCCCTGCGCCGGACGGCGGTGCTGGTCGAACGCTGCATGTTCACCGGCGACGGCTGGGGCGCGGCCGAGGACTCGCTGCGGGCGGCGGAGGCGCTGGCCACGGACGACGAGGAGCGCGGCGCGGCCGCCTGCGAACGGGGTCACCTCGCGTACGCGTCCACTCTTTTGGGCGTACGGGACCGGGCCGACGAGGCGCGGGCCGCCCTGGGGCGCGCGGCCGCCCTGCTCACCCCGCGCTCGCCGACGCGGCCGCTGCTGGACTTCCGGCGGGGCCTGATCGCCCAGCACCTCTCCGACAACCCCTCCGACGCCACCGCCGCCTTCCAGCGCGCCCACGCGGGCGCCGCCGCGCACGGACACCGGCTGCTGCTCTCCTTCACCTGGCGCCACGTCGCGGCGATGGCCGAGCACGACGGCAAGCTCGCCGAGGCCCGGTACGGGTTCGCGGAGTCGCTGCGCATCCGGGAGGAGCTGGGTTACCTGGTCGGCATCGCGCCGGCCCTGGCGTCGCTCGCCGCGGTGGTGGGCGAGGAGGCGGAGGCCGTGCGTCTGCGCGCGGAGGCGGCCCGCCTGGTCCGTCTGCTGGGCGGCGTGCCGGGGTGGCTGGCGGAGCGGCTCGGCCTGGGCGTCCGGGGCCAGGTGGCCGGGGCCTGACCGGCGGCTCTACGCCGGTCCCGCGCAGTGCCGGGTGGCCACCGCCTCGACGGCCGGCAGGTCCTGCGCCGCCAGGGCGTCCAGCAGCGTCAGGTGCTCGGCCGCGTCGGCCAGGAGGCATCCGGCGTGCGGCGCGGCCCACTGCGCGCGCCGGTGGAGGTCGTCCACGACGAGCATCAGCTGGCGGTTGCCGGAGAGCTCGAAGACCGCCCGGTGGAACGCCCGGTCCAGCTCCGCGTAGGAGGCCCGGTCGCCGCCGGCCGCCGCCACGGCGGCCCGTTCGGCCAGCGGGCGCAGCTCGCCCCAGCGCGCCGCCGGGACGGTGCGGGCCAGCCGCAGCAGGGCGGGCACCTCCAGGAGGACGCGGACCTCGGCGAGCTCGGTCAGGTCGCGCGGGGTCCGGCTGGTGACGCGGAAGCCGCGGTTGGGAACGACCTCGACCGCGCCTTCGAGGGCCAGCTGCTGCATGGCCTCCCGCACGGGCGTGGCCGAGACCCCGAACCGCTCGCCGAGCGCCGGGCCGGAGTAGACCTCGCCCGGTACGAGCTCGCCGCTCACCAGCGCCCTGCGCAGCGCGTCGAGCACCTGGCCGCGCACGGAGTACCGCTGCGGCGTCCGGCGCAGGTGCTGGCTCTCGTCGTGGGTGTGCTCGCCCCGCGCGGACGGCGCGGCCTGCGCGGGCACGGCGGCGCCCGGCCCGGGTGCCGTGCCGTGGGGTCTGCCCTGCTCCATGGGGGTCCTCCTGGTGTCCATTCGGAACCATAGGCGGCCTATCCGCCAGTTCAAACCCCGGGCAGGGCGAATTAGGCAAGCCTTACCTATTAACGATCTCGCTGCGGCGACCCCTGCGCACCCGCCACCCCGGCCACCCCTCCCCCGCCCGGGCCATGACGACCGCATCACCCGGCTGTCAGCCGAGCGAAACACCTAAGCCACTCGATCGAGTGAATTGAATAGAACTCAACTCGCCTGGCGCTGGGGGACGTTCGAAATGCTTCGTAGCTCTCCGTATATCCTTGCCGTCCATTCGCGGAAAGTTGCTGCGAAACCCCTTGGCGTCCGGTCCGACTCCGTCAGGATGGCGCGCGAATCCGTACTGCACGCAAGGGACGCAAGATGAGAGTGACCGACATACCGCTGAATTGGGTGCTCCCCAGTGCCGTGGCACTCATCGGGGCAGTGGTGGCGGTGACGGTGTACGCGCGCGGCCGGCAATCCGGCTCGGAGGACACGGCGACCGGCACGGACTCCTGGGAGCGCAACGAGGAGCGCAGACGCCGCAAGGAAGCCATCTACGGCAGCGCCTCCTACGTACTTCTCTTCTGCTGCGCCGCGGTCGCCGCGGCCCTGTCCTTCCACGGCCTGGTCGGCTTCGGCCAGCAGAACCTGGGGCTCACGGACGGCTGGGAGTACCTGGTGCCCTTCGGCCTCGACGGGGCCGCGATGTTCTGTTCGGTGCTGGCGGTGCGCGAGGCGAGCCACGGCGACGCCGCGCTCGGCTCCCGGCTGCTGGTGTGGACGTTCGCGGGCGCCGCGGCCTGGTTCAACTGGGTCCACGCGCCCCGGGGGATGGACCACGCGGGGGCCCCGCAGTTCTTCGCCGGCATGTCGCTGTCGGCGGCGGTGCTCTTCGACCGGGCGCTCAAGCAGACGCGCCGGGCCGCCCTGCGCGAGCAGGGGCTGGTGCCCCGCCCACTGCCGCAGATCCGGATAGTGCGCTGGCTGCGTGCGCCGCGCGAGACCTTCGGCGCCTGGTCGCTCATGCTCCTGGAGGGCGTGCGCACCCTGGACGAGGCCGTCGAGGAGGTCCGCGAGGACAAGCGCCAGCAGGCGCAGCACCGGCTGCGCCGCCGCGAGGCGGGCAAGCTGGAGCGGGCCCGGATCAAGGCGTACAACCGGCAGCACCGCGTCTGGGGCCGCAACCGCGGCGGCCGGCAGGTCGAGGTGAGCGGACCGGCCATGCCGGCGGTCCAGCAGCCCGCCCAGATCGGCTCGCAAGCGGGGCCGGAACCCTCCATAGTCGAGCAGGGGCAGCTTCCGGTACGCTCCCGCCCGCTGCAGGCGGTGGGCAAGCCAGACCCCATCGACCTCACCGCCGAGGACGACACCCAGGCCATCCCGCGGCTCGACTCGCTGGAGGCCAAACTCGCCCAGATCGAGCGTCAGTTCGGCTGACGGTCACGGAGCCCTGAACCCGTCGTACGCGACCGGTTCAGGGCTCCTGCGCGTCCAGCTCGAACCACACGGCCTTGCCGACGCCGTGGGCGCGCACGCCCCAGCAGTCGGCCAGGGTGTGGACGAGCAGCAGGCCGCGTCCGGACGTGGCGGCCGCCTCGGGACGGCCGGCGGGCGCCGCGCCGTCGTCCCGGTCGCTCGCGACGGGGGACGGGCGCAGCGTGGGGGGCCGGGAGAGGAAGTCCCGCACCTCCACGCGCAGCCGCCCCGTGACAGGCGCGGCGGCGCCGCCGGTGAGCCGGGCCGTGACCACGGCCCCGCCGTCGGTGTGCACCAGGGCGTTGGTGACCAGCTCGCTCGCCAGGAGCACGGCGGTGTCGGCCCGCCCGGGAGCGCCCCATGACCCGAGCAGTGCGCGCAGGCCCGCGCGTACGTCCGCGACGGCCGTCAGCTCCCCGCGCCGGAGCCGTCTCTCCCAGGAACGGCCCGCGGCCGGGGAATCGGCTTCCCCCGCCCCCTCCTGCATCGTGCTCTCCGCGGACCCTCCCCTGCCCTCGCGCCGTTCCGCGCCCGCCCAGTGTGCAGTCCGCCGTTTCATCCCTCGCCGCCCCGACCCCTCCCCGGCGCCCCGGCATCGAACAGGCTCACGGCACATGCATGCCCCCTGCCCGGCGATTCGACGCCTGTTGACGTATCAACATGGTTATATGACCGGCATGGGCGCACCTCTTGTGCGGTTCCCGAAAAGGTGTCAGGCCGACGGGGCCGAACCGTGGACACCCGGCCGTGAGGACCGATTGTCAGTGCCCTCTGCGAGACTCGCCGCATGACCGAGATCCCTGCGGAGAACTACGCCCCGGCCTGGGCCGGCGACACCCGTCCCGCCCTGCCCACCACCGGCGGCGAGCGCGAGGTCCTGACGGCCTTCCTCGACTGGCACCGCGAGACGTTCGCCCTCAAATGCTCGGGCGTTCCGCTGGAGCGCCTGTCCGACAAGGGCGTTGCACCCTCCGGACTGAGCCTGCACGGGCTCGTCCGGCACCTCGCGGCGGTGGAACGCTGGTGGTTCCGCCTGCAGTTCGCGGGCGAGGACGTGCCGGAGCTGTACTACACCGACGACGATCCCGACCAGGACTTCGGGCGGCTGGACGGTGACCCCGCCGAGGCCCTCGCCGTCTGGCGGGCGGAGTGCGAGCGGGCGCGCGAGATCGTCGCCGCCACCGCCTCGCTGGACGACACCGGCCGGGTCTTCGCCACCGGGGAGCCGATCTCCCTGCGGGTGGTGCTGGTCAAGCTCATAGCCGAGTACGCGCGGCACAACGGCCACGCCGACCTGCTGCGCGAGCGCATCGACGGCGCCACCGGGTACTGACCGCGGGCCGGTCCGGCCGGCTGCCCGGCGGGGCGGCCGGGTCAGACCTCCCAGACGGTGCAGGCGCTGCGGTCGTCCGCGTACCCCTTCACCCGCAGCTGGACGTCGGCGAGGTACTCCGCCAGCCCCGGCGGCTCCTCCCGCGACCACCGCTCCGCGAGCCGGACGCCGAGCTCCGGCTCGCCGCGCACCGGGTCGGCGAGGCCCGCCGTGCACAGCAGCAGGGCGTCGCCGGGGCGGGCGATCGACGCCCGGAAGCGGAAGGGCTCGCTGGGCACGTCGGCGGGGTCGATGACGGGTGTGGTCCCCGGCGTGGGGATGCCGAGGTCGACGGTGATGCGGTCGCCGGGGCCGTAGCCCGCCACGGGCTCCCCCGTGGGGTCGGGCTCGCGCGGCTCGGGGTCCAGGTCCTGCCAGGCGCCCTGGCGCAGCCGGAAGAGCCCGCCCGCGCCGACGCCGAAGAAGACGCGGGTGCGGCAGCGGACGTCGGCGGGCAGCAGCAGGCAGCGCAGCCCCGCGGTGTACTCGGCGGGGGGCAGGCCCAGTTCGGCCGCGCGGGCGCGCAGCCGCCCGTAGGTGCGGTCGGTGAGCCGGTGCAGTCCGGACTTCAGCTCGTCACGGCGGCCGGCGTGCATGTCCTCGGCCAGCCGGGCGTGGCTGCGGCCCACGGCGCCGCCGATCCACGCACAGATCTCGCGGGCCGCGCGGTGGGCGCTCTCCGCGGCGCGGACGCCGCTGGCGAGGGCGACCAGCAGCAGGGCGTCCTCGCCGGTGCCGAAGCGGGCGGTGAGCAGGGCGTCCCGGCGGGGTTCGCCGCGGTAGCGGGCGGAGTCGCCGCGCAGCGAGACGGCCCGCAGGACCATGGCGCCGTAGCGGGCGCCGTCCAGCACGGTGTCGGGCACGAGGTCCTCCAGCCCGCCGGGGTCGGCGGGCGGCCAGGCGGTCGGCTCGGCCTCGTAGGTGGGCGGCCGCCGGCCGACGAAGTCGACCGCACGCAGCGTGCCGTTCCGCCGCGCGGGCGAGGGGCCGGGGGCGGATCCCGTCGGGGGCACCTCGGACATCTCACCGGCGGCCAGGGGGCCGGTCGCCTCGGAGACGTCGGTGAACTCCGCGAGCCCGGTGAAGTCCACGAGGTCAGTGAAGTCGGTGACATCCGTGACGTCGCGGACCTCCTCGACGCCACCGTCCGGCCGGGCGGCCGCGCCGCCCGGCACGCCCGTCCGGCCCGTCAGGCCGGTGCCGGCCGGGGATCCGGGCACCTCCCGGGCCTCGCGGACGTCGGGCGGCGCGGGCGGGCCGACGCGGGTGCGCGGGTCGGGGGGCGGCGGGCTCTCGGGCCTGCGCTCCGGGCCGACGGGCGGGCGCAGTCCGGGTGCGGCACCGGGCGGCGGGGGCTGGGCGCCGTCGGGCTCCGCGGGGACGGGCAGGGATCCGCCCGCGGGCGCGACCCAGCGCTTGGTCTGCCGCGGCACCCCGCGCGAGAGGGCGGGCGAGAGGCCCGACGGAGAGGCGGTCGGCGGGCCGGGCAGCACGCACGGGTCGGGCCGCCCGGGCGGCTCGGCGGCTCTCGGCCGCCTCGGCTCCGGCCTCGACCGCGGCTCCGGGCCGACGACCGCCGAGGCGGAGGAGAACCTCTCGTCCAGGCTGTCGCCGCCGGTGGCGGCTCCCGCGTCGGGTTCACTCCTGCCGTACAACTCGCGCCACCAGGCGTCCTCTTGTTCGGCGTACTGGTCCCCCTGCTGACTCATGCCCTTATTGTCCACACTGCGGGGCATACGGGAAGAGTGCACGGCGAACACCACCCCAGGGATGATGTCCGCAGGCGCAACGCGGTTGCGGGGACGGGGAGGGGAGTCGCGCGTGCTGGGTTCCATGGGTGTGGAGGCCATCCGGCAGACGGCACACGGGGAAAGACGGGTGGAGCGGCCCGCCGGGGAGAGCCCGGTGGAGGTGGTGACGGGTGCCGATGCGGTCGCCCGGCGGCTGTTGCGGCTGCGACTGAGCGCGGCGGAAGAAGTGTGCGCCATGTTGACGGGCGGGCCCGGGGTGTTGACGCGCGGGCCGTGGAGCGCCGCCCCCGACAAGGGGGGCGCGGTGCGGCACCGCACCGTCGTCGAGCGCCTCGGCCGGCCCGGGCCGGCCGCCGGGGCCCGGTCGGACGGCGGCGTCGGGCTGATACGGGTGGTCGAACGCATACCCGCCGAACTGGTCATGGCCGACCGCAGGGTGGCGTTGCTGCCCCTGGCCTCCGCCGACGGGTGCGCCGCCCTCGTCGTGCACTCCGGCCGGCTGCTGGACCGCCTGGTCGACCTGTTCGAGGACGTCTGGCACGAGGGACGTCCGCCCGGGCCCGTGCCCGCCGCCGTGGACGGGCCCGACGCCACCGACCTGGACGTGCTGACCCTGCTGCTGGCGGGGCTGACGGACGCGAGCGTCGCCAAGCAGCTCGGTCTGGGCCTGCGGACCGTGCAGCGCCGCGTCAAGCGGCTGATGGAGCTCGCCGGGGTGACCACCCGGCTGCAACTGGGCTGGCACGCCGCCGAGCGCGGCTGGACCACCACCCGGCGCTGACGCGCCGCCCCGTGCCGCACGGTGCGGCATGCGGGGCGAGCGCAGGTCACACCGGGACGTTCTCCAGGGCGAGCAGCAGTCGCTTGCGCTCCAGGCCGCCCGCGTATCCGGTGAGGGAGCCGTCCGCGCCGATCACGCGGTGGCAGGGCCGCAGCACGAGCAGCGGGTTGGCGCCGACCGCGCCGCCCACCGCGCGCACGGCCGCCCGCGGGGCGCCGATACGGGCGGCCAGCGCGCCGTAGCTGGTGGTGGCGCCGTAGGGCACGGCGTCCAGGGCGTCCCAGACCCTGCGGCGGAACTCCGTGCCCTGGACCGCGTAGGCGAGGGAGAAATCCGACCGCTCCCCCGCGAAGTAGGCGGCGAGCTGCCGTGCGGCCTCGGCGAACGCGGCGGGCTCGCGCCGCCAGTCCGGCTGCACGGCCGGGGCGTTGCGCTGGCCGGGCACGGACAGGGAGGCGATGGCCGTGCCGCCGGGCGCGTCCGCCGAGGGGAGGCCGGTGAGGAGCAGCCGTCCGAGGGGGCTGTCGGTCTCGGTGTAGAGCATGTCAGATGTCCTTCGGGGTGTCCGGCGCGTGGCCGGGGGCGTTCCACAGGTGGTGCAGGGCGTACGAGCGCCAGGGCCGCCAGGACTCGGCGTCCGCGGGGCCCGCGCCCAGGGCCGCGAGGCCGTGGCGGACGCCGGCGTCGCCCGGCAGGAAGACGTCGGGGTCGCCGAGCGCGCGCATGCGGATGTAGCCGGCCGTCCACGGGCCGATGCCGCGCAGGGCGAGCAGGGCGTGCTCGGCGTGTTCGCGGTCGGCGCCCGCGTCGAGGCGCACGCGGCCGTCGGCCAGGGCGGCGGCGACGGTGCGCAGGGCGGTGCGGCGGCTGTCCGGCATGCCCAGTTCGGTGAGGGCGGCGTCGGCCAGCGTGCCGGGGTCGGGGAAGAGGTGGGTCAGCGTGCCGTCGGGTGCGGGCAGAGGCTTTCCGTAGGCCGCCACCAGGGTGCCGGCCAGCCGTGCGGCGGCGGCCACCGACACCTGCTGGCCGAGCACGGCCCGCAGGGCGAGCTCGTCGCCGTCCACCGCTCCCGGGGAGCGCAGCCCGGGCCGGGCTGCGACCAGCGGCCGCAGCCGGGGGTCGGTGCCCAGGCGCTCGGTGACGGCGTACGGGTCGGCGTCGAGGTCGAAGAGGCGGCGGACGCGCTGGACGGCGGTCGACAGGTCGCGGGGGTCGGTGAGGTGGAGCCGGCAGTCGAGCCAGTCGCCGCGGTGGGTGCGGCCGGGCTCGTGGACCTCGGCGACGCCCGTGCCGTACGGGAGCCGCAGGGTGCGGCGGTAGCGGCGGGAGCCGGGGCTGCCGAGCACCTCCTCGACGCCGTCGACGGCCCGGCGCTGGAGGAAGCCGAAGATCTCGCGTGCGGCGAACGGGCCGCGGTGGGCGAGCCGCAGGGGGATGCCGCCGGGCGTGCCGGGGCGGCGGTGGGCGGGGCGGGCCCGCAGCTCGCTGGGGGTGCGGGCGTAGACCTCGCGGACGGTGTCGTTGAACTGGCGCACGCTGGCGAAGCCCGCCGCGAAGGCGATCTCCGTGACGGGGAGGTCGGTGGTCTGCAGCAGCACCCGTGCGGTGTGGGCGCGCTGGGCCCGGGCGAGGGCGACGGGGCCCGCGCCCAGTTCCTCGGTGAGCCGGCGGTGCACCTGCCGGGCGCTGTAGCCGAGGCGGGTGGCGAGGCCCACGACGCCTTCGCGGTCGACGACGCCGTCGCCGATCAGCCGCATCGCGCGGCCGGCCAGGTCCGCCCGTACGTTCCACTCCGCCGAGCCGGGGGCCGCGTCGGGCCGGCAGCGGCGGCAGGCCCGGAAGCCGGCGCCCTGGGCGGCGGCCGCCGAGGGGTAGAAGCGCACGTTGGCGCGCTTGGGGGTCAGGGCGGGGCAGCTCGGCCGGCAGTAGATGCCGGTGGTCTTCACGGCGAAGTAGAACTCTCCGTCGAAGCGCGCGTCCCGGCTGCTCACCGCCTCGTAGCGGGGGTCGTCGAGCTGTCTCGCGAGGTCCGTCATGTCCTCCAGTCTGCGGTACCCGCGGGCCCCGGACTGGCGGGAATCGGACATGGCCCTCGGCGGGCCGGACGGCGGCCGCCGCCGGTGCGGACGGTCAGTGCAGGCCGTTCCTCTTGCGGGCCGCGTACTCCCGGCCCTCGGCCTGCTTCAGCTTCCAGTCGCGGCGCATCGCCGCCCGCATGCGGGCGTCGGTGCGGGCCGCGATGTGCGCGTTCTCCCGGAGCAGCTTGCGGTAGCTGTCCAGACGGCGCTGCGGCAGCTCGCCGGCGTCGACCGCGGCGAGGACCGCGCAGCCCGGCTCCGACGCGTGGCCGCAGTCGTGGAAGCGGCAGTCCGCCGCCAGCGCGTCGATCTCGGAGAACGCCCGGGCCACGCCGCTCTCGGCGTCCCACAGCCCCACCCCGCGCAGCCCCGGGGTGTCGATGAGGACGCCGCCGCCGGCCAGCGGCAGCAGGTTGCGCGTGGTGGTGGTGTGCCGGCCCTTGCCGTCGCGGTCGCGGGTGGCGTGGACGTCCTGGAGCTGCTCGCCGACGAGGGCGTTGGCGAGCGTGGACTTCCCCGCGCCCGACTGGCCGAGCAGGACGGAGGTGCCGCCGGCCAGGACGGCGGCGAGGACGTCGACGCCCTCGCCGGTCTCCGCGCTGACGGCCAGCACCTGGACGCCCGGGGCGGCCGCCTCGGTGTCGGCGATCAGGTGGCCCAGGACGTCGGGGCCGGGGACGAGGTCGGCCTTGGTGAGGACGACGAGCGGCTCGGCGCCGCTCTCCCAGGCCAGCGTGAGGAACCGCTCGATGCGGCCGAGGTCGAGCTCCACGGCCAGCGAGACGGCGACGACGGCGTGGTCGACGTTGGCCGCGAGGATCTGTCCCTCGGACCGCTTGGAGGACGTGGAGCGCACGAAGGCGGTGCGGCGGGGCAGCAGTGCCCGTACGTAGGCCCCGGTGGGTGCGGGGTCGACGGCGGCCCAGTCTCCGGTGCACATGATGGCGAGCGGGTCGCCGGTGGTGACGAGGGAGGTGTCGGCCAGAACGGACCGGATGCCGTCGCCGTCGGGGACGACGAGGTCGCAGCGGCCGCGGTCGACGCGGACGATCCGCCCGGGGAGGAGCCCCTGGGCGGCGTGGGGGGCGAAGCTGTCAGCGAAGCCCGCGTCCCAGCCGTAGGCGGAGAGGGGGTGCGCAGCAGTGAGCTCGGACAAGACGGTGGTCCTTCAGGAGGGAGGTGGGATGGATCTGCTGAGTGCGGGTGGATCCCGTCGCCGTGACAGTCATCACGTACTCACCTCCTGAGGAGCTCTTCGTTCTTGCGTGGTGATCGTAGGGGCCGGGGGTGCCGTGGCGCGAAGGGTTTTTCCGCGGCGGGTTTTCCGCGACGGGATGGCCCCCGGTCGTCAGTCCCTCCGGTGCTTGGCGTGCTTCGGCTGGTGCTCGGGCTTCTGGATGCGGGAGCGGACGTCGTCGTGGGGGAGGAACTGGGCCCAGCGCTCGGGGAACTCCGAGGGGGGCTCGCGGTCCTGCCCGACGCTGCCGTCGTCGGGTTCGTCGAAGGGGTCGTCCTCCAGCTCGTGCACCAGGGCCATGGCGGCGCGTTCGGCGGCCGCCTGGGCGGCGGCGGCCTCCCGCTGGCGGTCGACCTCGGCCCGGGCCGCGGCGGTGGCGACGGACGGCCACACGCGGTCCAGGGCCGCGTTGACCGCGGCGCCGACCAGCACCGCGAAGGCCGAGACGCCGATCCACAGCAGGACGGCGACGGGGGCGGCGAGCGAGCCGTAGATGGTGACGCCCTCGACCGTGTGCGTCAGGTACAGGCGCAGCAGGAAGCTGCCGAGCACCCACATCGCGAGGGCGACGAGCGCTCCGGGGATGTCCTCCTCCCACGGCGAACGCACCGGCACGGACACGTGGTAGAGCGTGGTGAGGAAGGCGATCGACAGGATGATGACGACGGGCCAGTACAGGAAGCGCACGAGGTCCGCGCTCCAGGGCACGACGTCGACCACCGCCTCGGGCCCGGCCACCATCAGCGGCAGGGCCACGGCGCCGACGACGAGTGCGGCGACGTAGAGGAGGAACGCCAGCAGGCGGGTCTTGACGATGCCGCGCTTGCCCTCCAGCCCGTACATGATCGTGATGGTGTCGACGAAGACGTTGACGGCGCGGGAGCCGGACCACAGGGCGAGGGCGAAGCCGACCGAGATGACGTCGGGGCGGCCGAGCTTGATGACCTCGCGCACCAGTGGCTGGGCGATCTCCTGGGTGCCCCGGTCGGACAGGACGGCCGCGGAGGCGGTGAGGATGTTCTGCTGGATGCTGCCGATGGTGTCCATGTCGGCCCAGTCGTCCAGGTAGCGGAGCAGACCGAGGAGGCCGAGCAGCAGGGGCGGCAGGGACAGCAGGGTGAAGAAGGCGGCTTCCGCGGCGAGTCCGGTGACGCGGTACTCCATGCAGGAGTTGACGGTGTCCTTCAGGAGCAGCCACGCCATCCTGCGTTTGGAGACATTTCGGTACAGAGCCCTTGCCCTGTGAAGGCGGCCGACCTGCCGGCCCGAAGGTTCTTTTGCTGCCTGCACGCCCTAACCGTATCGGCCGCGGGCGGGTCGCTTCATCCCGCGGCCCCGGCGGCCGGGGGCACGGGAGGCGCTGGTGGGAGGCCGCGGAGGGTGGTGCTGCGCCGACTCGGCACCACCCTCCGGCCGCTCACCGTCACCTTCCGCCCGGCGGGGGTGCGTTCGCAATGGTTGCAAGGCGTTGCAATATCGCCGATGCCCCGGCGCGCGACCGCCCCCGACGGGCACCATTGCTGCGTGGAGCGCATACCAATCGACGCGGGGCTGCTTCCCGCCATCCGGGAGGCGGCCCTCGCCGGCTCGACGCCCCCGGCGCGGCCGCGGACGGTGATCGGGGAGTCCTGGCACCGGGTGCGGCGGCACGGCGTGGACCCGGAGCAGGGCCGGCCGGTGCCGCTGATCTCGCCCGAGGAGGTGGAGCACCGGCGCCACTCCTCGCCGCTGGCCGAGCTGCTGCCGCAGCTGCGCGGGGGCCTGCGGGACGCGGCCGACGCGGTGCGGCACCTGATCGCGGTGACGGACGCGGACGGGCGGGTGCTGTGGCGGGAGGGCGCCCAGGGGGTGCGCCGGAGCGCCGACCGGCTGGGCTTCGAGGTGGGGGCCTCCTGGACGGAGGAGCTGGTGGGCACCAACGGCATCGGGCTCGCGCTGGTGGAGCGGCGGCCGGTGCAGGTGCACTCCGCGGAGCACTTCGTGCGCTCGCACCACGCCTGGACGTGTGCGGCGGCGCCGTTGCACGACCCGCGCGACGGGCGGCTGCTGGGGGTGCTGAACGTGAGCGGGCCCGCGCCCGCGTTCAATCCGGCGACGCTGGCGCTGGTGACCGCCGTCGCCAAGGTGGCGGAGGCGGAGCTGCGCGCCCGGCACTGGGAGTCCGTGGACCGTTTGCGGGCGGTGGCGGCGCCGATGCTGGCGCGGCTGCCCGGGCGGGCCCTGGCCGTGGACCGGGACGGCTGGACGGCGGCGGTGACGGGGATGGCCCCGGTGAGCCGGGTGGTGCTCCCGCGCGACGTGCGGCCCGGCCCGGTCTGGCTGCCGTCGCTGGGGCCGTGCACGCTGGAGCCGCTGCCGGACGGCTGGCTGGTGCGCGTCGAGGAGGGCCGGCCCGGGGACGCGCCGGGCCGGCTGGTGCTGGACCTGCGCCGGGCCCGCGGCTGGACGGTGGCCGTCTCGGGGGCGGCCGGCGAGTGGTCGCACGAGCTCAGTCCGCGCCACGCGGAGCTGCTGTACGTCCTGGCCCGGCACCCGGCGGGGCGCACGGCCGCGGAGCTGGCGGCCGATCTGTTCGGCGACCCCACGCGGACGGTGACGGTGCGCGCGGAGCTGTCGCGGATCCGGCGCACGCTGGCCGGGGTGCTCGGTCACCGCCCGTACCGTTTCGCGGAGGGCCTGGAGGTGCTGCTGCTGGTCCCGCCGCACCCGGGGGACCTGCTGCCCGGGTCGTCGGCGCCGGCGGTGCTGGCCGCACGGCGGGGCCTGCCCGTCGGACGGGGCGGGGAGCCGTGATTGGCTTCCGGCCATGAGCAACAGTGCGACGACGACCGTGACGACCTGGTCGCTGGAACAGACTTCGCCGGCCGACCTCGTGCCCGCCCGTATTCCGGACGCATCGTCCGGGATCCGGATCGAACGGGCCGAGGTGCCCTCGCCCGAGTTCAGCCGCTTCCTCTACACGGCCGTGGGCGGGGACGTGACCTGGACCGACCGGCTGCCGTGGCCGTACGAGCGGTGGCGGGCGCACCTGGAGCGGCCGGGCGTCGAGACGTGGGTGGCGTACGAGCACGGGACGCCGGCCGGGTACGTCGAACTGGAGGCGCAGCCCGAGGGGGCCGTGGAGATCGTGTACTTCGGGCTGATCCCGCAGTTCCGGGGGCGCCGCATCGGCGGGCACCTGCTGTCGTACGGCACCGCGCGGGCCTGGGACCTGGCCGGACGGTGGCCGGAGCTGGAGCCGACGAAGCGGGTGTGGCTGCACACCTGCAGCAAGGACGGGCCGCACGCGATGGCCAACTACGAGCGGCGCGGCTTCCGGCTGTTCGACACCCGCACCGAGGAGGAGCCCGACACCCCGCCGCCCGGCCCCTGGCCCGGCGCCCACCCTGCGTGAATCCTGCGGGAACCCCGCGCGCGGTCCCGTCGGCCGGCCCGCACACCCTCACGAGCCGTCCCATGAACTGGGACGGCTCGTCTCGCCATACGGACGACAGTGGACTGGCCGAAGAGCGCCGTGCCACGCTTCCCCCATGTCCCGTGCTGGAATCCTCTTGGTGAGTCGGCGTCACGTCGATCTCTGCCGCATGTCCAGCGCCATCTGTCCGGCGGGCTGACAGTCACAGCACCACCGCCGTTCCCGCTCGTCGCCGCCGTTGCCGACGAGCGTCTTGCCGCACCCGTTTCCCATGCCTCCGCGCCCCTCCCCGACCGACGCATGCGGACTTTTAAGGACATTTCCCCATGGCTGACTCCGCTCCCCCCTCCCCTGTCGCGCCACCCCGGCGCAAGACCGGCCGCCATCGTGGCGAGGGCCAGTGGGCCGTCGGCCACTTCACCCCCCTCAACGCCAACGAGCAGGTCAAGAGGGACGACGACGGTCTCAATGTGCGGACACGTATTGAGACGATCTATTCGAAGGCCGGCTTCCACTCGATCGACCCGAGCGATCTGCGCGGCCGCATGCGCTGGTGGGGCCTGTACACCCAGCGCAGGCCCGGCATCGACGGCGGGAAGACCGCGATCCTGGCGCCGGAGGAGCTGGACGACGAGTTCTTCATGCTGCGGGTGCGCGTCGACGGCGGCCGGCTGACCACCGGGCAACTGCGCGTCATCGGCGAGGTGTCCGAGGAGTTCGCGCGCGGCACCGCCGACCTCACCGACCGGCAGAACATCCAGTACCACTGGATCCGGATCGAGGACGTGCCCGAGATCTGGCGGCGGCTGGAGGCCGTGGGCCTGTCCACCACCGAGGCGTGCGGCGACACGCCCCGGGTCATCCTCGGCTCGCCGGTCGCCGGGATCGCCGAGGACGAGATCCTCGACGGCACCCCGGCCATCGAGGAGATCCAGCGCCGCTTCATCGGCAACCCGGACTTCTCCAACCTGCCCCGCAAGTTCAAGTCGGCCGTCTCCGGCTCCCCGTCGCTGGACGTGGCGCACGAGATCAACGACGTCGCCTTCGTCGGCGTGCACCACCCCGAGCACGGGCCGGGCTTCGACCTGTGGGTGGGCGGCGGCCTGTCCACCAACCCCAGGATCGGGGTCCGGCTGGGCGCCTGGGTGCCGCTCGCGGACGTCGCGGACGTCTACGGCGGCGTCATCGGCATCTTCCGCGACTACGGCTACCGGCGGCTGCGCAACCGCGCCCGGCTGAAGTTCCTCGTCGCCGACTGGGGCCCGGAAAGGTTCCGGCAGGTTTTGGAGGACGAGTACCTCGGCCGCCCGCTCGCCGACGGCCCCGCCCCCGCGCAGCCCGTCGAGCGGTGGCGCGACCACGTCGGCGTGCACCGGCAGAAGGACGGCCGCTTCTACGTCGGCTTCGCCCCGCGCGTCGGCCGCGTCGACGGCGCCACCCTCACCAAGA
The DNA here is from genome assembly GCF_020328095.1 of Streptomyces sichuanensis. Lineage (NCBI taxonomy): Bacteria > Bacillati > Actinomycetota > Actinomycetes > Kitasatosporales > Streptomycetaceae > Streptomyces > Streptomyces sichuanensis. The sequence continues at coordinate 94,486 of NZ_JAIXMK010000001.1, read as the reverse complement.
TCGCCGCACTGGCCGAGGAACACGGCTCGGGCCGGCTGCGCACCACCGCCGAGCAGAAGATGATCGTGCTGGACGTGCCGGAGGAGCAGGTCCCCTCCCTGGTGGCGGGCCTGGAGGCACTGGACCTGCGGGTCGGCCCCTCGCCCTTCCGGCGCGGCACGATGGCCTGCACGGGCATCGAGTTCTGCAAGCTCGCGATCGTGGAGACCAAGGCGCGCGGCGCCTCGCTCATCGACGAACTGGAGCGCCGCCTCCCGGACTTCGACGAGCCGCTGACCATCAACGTCAACGGCTGCCCCAACGCCTGCGCCCGCATCCAGGTCGCGGACATCGGCCTCAAGGGCCAGCTGGTGACGGACGATGCGACGGGTCGTCAGGTCGAGGGCTTCCAGGTGCACCTGGGCGGTGCGCTGGGCCTGGAGGCCGGGTTCGGCCGCAAGGTGCGCGGCCTGAAGGTCACGGCGGCCGGGCTGCCCGACTACGTGGAGCGGGTGCTGCGCCGCTACCAGCAGCAGCGCACGGACGGCGAGCGGTTCGCCCAGTGGGTGACCCGGGCCGACGAGGAGGACCTCGCGTGAGCGCCGCACCTCTGCGCCGCGCGGGCGGAGAAGCGAACGGGGGAGACAAGGTGAGCGACGCACGCGCGGCCACCGGACCGCAGACGACGACGCGCGCCGCACCTCTGCGCCGCGCGGGCGGAGAAGCGAACGGGGGAGAACAGTGAGTGAGCGAGCCGCACCCTTCCACTGCCCTTACTGCGGCGACGAGGACCTGCGGCCCGGCGAGCAGGGTCACGGGGCCTGGGAGTGCGGTGCCTGCAACCGGGCGTTCAAGCTGTCGTTCCTCGGGCTCCTGGCCCGCGGGATCGCCACGGGAGGTACCCATGACGGGGCTTGAGCGGCTCGCCCAGCGGGCCGGGCGCGAGCTGGAGGACGCCCCCGCGCTGGAGGTCCTGCGCTGGGCGGTGGACACCTTCGGGGAGCGGTTCTGCGTCACCTCCTCCATGGAGGACGCGGTCGTGGCGCACCTGGCGGCGCGCGTCCGCCCCGGCGTCGACGTGGTCTTCCTCGACACCGGCTACCACTTCCCGGAGACCATCGGCACCCGGGACGCGGTCGAGGCGGTGATGGACGTCCGCGTCCTCACGCTCACGCCGCGGCTGAGCGTCGCCGAGCAGAACGCCGTCCACGGCCCCGCCCTGCACGACCGCGACCCGGACCTGTGCTGCGCGCTGCGCAAGGTCCGGCCGCTGGAGGAGGGGCTGGCGTCCTACGACGCCTGGGCCACGGGACTGCGCCGCGACGAGTCGCCGGCCCGGGCGGGTACGCCCGTCGTGGGCTGGGACGCGCGGCGCCGGAAGGTGAAGGTCTCCCCCATCGCCCGCTGGACGCAGGCCGACGTGGAGGCGTACGTCACCGAGCACCATGTGCTCACCAACCCCCTGCTGACGGACGGTTACGCCTCCATCGGCTGCGCGCCGTGCACGCGCCGCGTGGCGGACGGCGAGGACGCGCGGGCCGGCCGCTGGGCGGGCTGGGGCAAGACCGAGTGCGGACTGCACGGATGACACGGGAGAGGAACATGAGCGTGGGTGCCACCGTGTGGCTCACCGGCCTGCCGAGCGCGGGCAAGACGACGATCGCCCGGGCGCTCGCGGCGCGGCTGCGCGACGAGGGCCGGCGGGTGGAGGTGCTCGACGGCGACGAGATACGGGAGTTCCTCTCCGCGGGGCTCGGCTTCTCCCGCGAGGACCGGGACGTGAACGTGCGGCGCATCGGGTTCGTCGCCCAGCTGCTGGCCTCGCACGGGGTGACCGTGCTCGTTCCGGTCATCGCGCCCTACGCGGACGCGCGGGAGGAGGTGCGCAAGCGGCATCAGGCGCAGGGCACCGGCTATGCGGAGGTGCACGTGGCCACGCCGGTGGACGTGTGCTCCGCACGGGACGTCAAGGGCCTGTACGCGCGGCAGGCGGCCGGTGAGCTGGCCGGGCTGACGGGGGTGGACGACCCCTACGAGGTGCCGGCCGACCCCGATCTGCGGATCGCGGCGCACGAGCAGGGCGTCGGGGAGTCGGTGGCGGCGCTGTACGCCCTCCTGGGAGAGAAGGGGCTGGTGCGGCCGTGAGTGAGGCGAGCGACAACCCGTACGTGCTGTCCCACCTGGACGCGCTGGAGTCGGAGGCGGTGCACGTCTTCCGGGAGGTGGCCGGCGAGTTCGAGCGGCCGGTGATCCTCTTCTCCGGAGGCAAGGACTCCATCGTCATGCTGCACCTGGCGCTGAAGGCGTTCACCCCGGCGGCCGTGCCCTTCGCGCTGCTGCACGTGGACACCGGGCACAACTTCCCGGAGGTCATCGCCTACCGCGACCGGACGGTCGCCGGGCACGGCCTGCGCCTGCACGTCGCCTCGGTGCAGGACTTCATCGACCGCGGCGAGCTGCGCGAGCGCCCCGACGGCACGCGCAACCCCCTGCAGACCGTGCCGCTGCTGGACGCCATCGAGCGCCACCGCTTCGACGCGGTCTTCGGCGGCGGGCGGCGGGACGAGGAGAAGGCGCGCGCCAAGGAGCGGGTGTTCTCGCTGCGGGACGAGTTCGGCGGCTGGGACCCGCGGCGGCAGCGCCCGGAGCTGTGGCAGTTGTACAACGGCCGCCACTCCCCCGGCGAGCACGTGCGCGTCTTCCCGCTGTCGAACTGGACCGAGCTGGACGTGTGGCAGTACATCGCCCGCGAGAAGATCGAGCTGCCCGCGATCTACTACGCGCACGAGCGCGAGGTCTTCGCCCGCGACGGCATGTGGCTCGCCCCGGGCGACTGGGGCGGTCCCCGGGAAGGGGAGCGGCTGGAGAGACGGCTGGTGCGCTACCGCACGGTCGGAGACATGTCCTGCACCGGTGCCGTGGAGTCCGCCGCGGCGAGCACGGAGGCCGTCATCGCCGAGATCGCCGCGTCCCGGCTGACCGAGCGGGGCGCGACCAGGGCCGACGACAAGCTGTCGGAGGCCGCGATGGAGGACCGCAAGCGCGAGGGGTACTTCTAGCCATGACCCGTACCATCCCCGACACGTCCGCGACGTCGCTGCTGCGCTTCGCGACCGCCGGCTCCGTCGACGACGGCAAGTCCACGCTCGTCGGACGGCTGTTGCACGACGCGAAGTCGGTGCTGGCCGACCAGCTGGAGGCCGTCGAGCACGCCTCCCGCAGCCGCGGCCACGACGCACCCGACCTGGCCCTGCTGACCGACGGGCTGCGCGCCGAGCGCGAGCAGGGCATCACCATCGACGTCGCCTACCGCTACTTCGCCACCCCCCGCAGACGCTTCATCCTGGCGGACACGCCGGGCCACGTGGAGTACACCCGCAACATGGTCACGGGCGCCTCCACCGCCGAACTGGCCGTGGTGCTCGTCGACGCCCGCAACGGCGTCGTCGAGCAGACCCGCCGCCACGCCGCGGTCGCCGCGCTGCTGCGCGTGCCGCACGTGGTGCTGGCGGTCAACAAGATGGACCTCGTCGGCTACGCGGAGTCCGTCTTCGCCCCGATCGCCGAGGAGTTCGCCGCGTACGCCGCCTCGCTCGGGGTGCCGGAGGTCACCGCGATCCCCGTCTCGGCGCTGGCCGGCGACAACGTGGTCACCCCGTCCGCCCACATGGACTGGTACGGCGGCCCGACCGTGCTGGAGCACCTGGAGTCCGTGCCCGTCGTCGCCGACCCCACGGCGTCCCCGGCGCGCTTCCCCGTCCAGTACGTCATCCGCCCGCGGACCGCGGCCCACCCGGACTACCGCGGTTACGCCGGTCAGCTCGCCGCCGGCGTGCTGCGCGTCGGCGAGAGCGTGACCGTGCTGCCGTCGGGCCGGACGAGCACGGTCGCCGGCATCGACGCGCTCGGCACGAGCGTGGACGTGGCCTGGGCGCCGCAGTCGGTGACGGTGCGGCTCGCCGACGACGTGGACGTCTCGCGCGGCGACCTCATCGCGCCCACCGCCGGGGCGCCCGCGCCGGTGCGGGACGTCGAGGCGACGGTCTGCCACGTGGCCGACCGCCCGCTGCGCGTCGGCGACCGGGTGCTGCTCAAGCACACCACCCGCACGGTCAAGGCGCTGGTGAAGGCGGTGCCGTCCCGGCTGGCGCTGGACGGCTCCCCGGCGATCTCCCAGCACCCCTACCCGGGCGAGCTGGCCGCCAACGACATCGGGCGGGTGGTGCTGCGGACCGCCGAGCCGCTGGCCCTCGACGCCTACGCCGACTCCCGGCGCACCGGCTCGTTCCTGCTGATCGACCCGGCCGACGGGACGACGCTGACGGCGGGCATGGCGGGCCCGGCCTTCGCCGCGGACACCCCGCTCGCGACGGCCGGCGACGAGGACTGGGACCTGTGACCGGGGCCGGGACCGGGAGCGGCCGGGACGCGTTCTCGACCTTCGACAAGGAGGGCGGCCGCATCGGCAGCGGTGCCCTCGGCAGCGGCCAGGGCGGGGTCGGCCGATGTGCGGGCGCGGGCGCACGCCCGTGACACCGCCGCTCCCCCGTCCCCTGTGAACCGCCGGGCGTGCCGTCGCCGTACGCACCGGCCCGCGGAGAGGAACCCCCCTCATGTCTGCTGCCGCTCGTCCAGTACACCGCCGCGCCCTCGCGGCCGCGGCCGTCCTCCCCCTCCTGATCGGCGCCCTCGGAGCCTGCGGGTACGGCTCGGAGAAGAACTCCGGTACGGCCGACGCCGCCGCGAAGGCCCGTGCCGGGAGCAGGAAGCTCTCGGCCGGCACCGTACGGATCGGCTACTTCCCCAACATCACGCACGCCACCCCGCTCGTCGGGGAGCAGGAGGGACTGCTGCAGAAGGAACTGGGCGGCACCGAGCTCCGCACGACGACGTTCAACGCCGGCCCGTCCGAGATCGAGGCGCTCAACGCGGGCTCGATCGACATCGGCTGGATCGGCCCCTCCCCCGCGGTCAACGGCTATGTGAAGTCCAAGGGCAAGAGCCTGCGGATCGTCTCCGGTTCGGCCTCCGGTGGCGTGAAGCTCGTCGTCGACCCGAAGAAGATCACTTCGCTGGACGACATCAAGGGCAAGCGCATCGCCACGCCGCAGAAGGGCAACACCCAGGACGTGGCCTTCCTGAACTGGATCGCCGAGAAGGGCTGGAAGGTCGATCCGCAGAGCGGCAAGGGCGACGTCTCCGTCGTCCGCACCGACAACAAGGTGACGCCCGACGCCTTCAAGTCCGGCTCCGTGGACGGCGCCTGGGTGCCGGAGCCGACGGCCTCCAAGCTCGTCTCCGAGGGCGGCACGGTGCTGCTGGACGAGAGCACGCTGTGGCCGGACAAGAAGTTCGTCATCACCAACGTGATCGTGTCGCAGAAGTTCCTCGATGCGCACCCCGACGTCGTCGAGGCCGTGCTGCGCGGCTCGGTGCGGACCAACGCCTGGATCGCGGCCCACCCGGACGAGGCCAGGGCGTCGGCCAACGCGGCGCTGAAGAAGCTGTCCGGCAAGGAGCTGCCCGCCGAGGTGCTGGACCCCGCCTGGTCGTCGCTCACGACGACGGACGACCCCCTGGCCACGACGCTGCGGGCCCAGGCGGACCACGCCGTGGCGGCGGGGCTGCTGGAGAAGCCCGACCTGTCGGGGATCTACGACCTGACCCTGCTCAACAAGGTGCTCAAGGCCGAGGGCAAGCCGGCGGTCGACGCCGCGAAGCTCGGCAGGCAGTGACCGTGTACGCCGCAGTAGGGGCGCGCATGCCCGCCCGCACATCAGGAGGTGGCCGGATGACCCCGGCACTGACCACCGCGACCTCCGGCACGGCAGTCGGCGAAGACATACCGGCGGCCGTCCGGATCGACCACGTCCACAAGAGCTACGGCCGCCCCGGCGCGGACCGGCCCGTGCTCGACGACATCACGCTCGACGTCCGGCCGGGCGAGTTCGTGTGCCTGCTCGGCGCCTCCGGCTGCGGCAAGTCCACGCTGCTGAACCTGGTGGCCGGCCTGGACCGGCCGACGGCCGGCGACATCACGGTGCCCGGCGGCCGGCCGGCACTGATGTTCCAGGAGCACGCGCTCTTCCCGTGGCTGACGGCGGGCCGGAACATCGAGCTGGCGCTGCGGCTGCGCGGCGTGCCGCGGGCCGGGCGGCGGGCGGAGGCCGAGCGGCTGCTGGAGCTCGTGCGGCTGGGCGGCGCGTACGGCAAGCGCGTGCACGAGCTGTCGGGTGGCATGCGCCAGCGGGTCGCGCTGGCCCGGGCGCTGGCTCAGGACAGCCGGGTGCTGTTGATGGACGAGCCGTTCGCGGCGCTGGACGCCATCACCCGGGACGTGCTGCACCACGAGCTGACCCGCATCTGGTCGGAGACGAAGCTGTCGGTGCTGTTCGTCACGCACAACGTGCGCGAGGCGGTACGGCTCGGCCAGCGGGTGGTGCTGCTGTCGTCCCGGCCGGGACGGGTGGTGCGGGAGTGGGAGGTCGGCATTCCGCAGCCGCGCCGCATCGAGGACGCGGCGGTGGCCGACCTGTCGGTGGAGATCACGGAAGAGCTGCGCGAGGAGATCCGCCGTCATGGCCGGCACTGACACCACCCCCGTCGCCGGGGGCGACCTCGCGGGCCTGGAGGCCGGGCTCGACGCGCTGGACGCCGTCCAGGTCAAGCGGGCGCCGCTGCGCCAGGTGCTGCTGCAGAAGGTGCTGCCGCCGGTGGCGGCCGTGGTGCTGGTCCTCGTGGTGTGGAAGCTGCTGGTGCTGGCCCGCGTCACCGACGACTACAAGCTGCCCGACCCGTCCGCGGTCGGGGGGAGCCTGCGCCGGCTGTGGCTGGACGGCACGCTGCTGGACATCATCTGGACCAGCGTCTCGCGCGGCCTGCTCGGCTTCCTCGCCGCCCTGGCCATCGGCACCCCGCTCGGGCTGCTGGTCGCCCGGGTGCCCGTCGTCCGGGCGGCGATCGGGCCGATCCTCTCGGGGCTGCAGTCGCTGCCGTCGGTGGCGTGGGTGCCGGCGGCCGTGATCTGGCTGGGCATCACGGACGCGGCGATGTACGCGGTGATCCTGCTGGGCGCGGTGCCGTCCATCGCCAACGGACTGGTGTCGGGGGTCGACCAGGTGCCGCCGCTGTACTTGCGGGCCGGGCGCACAATGGGGGCGACCGGGGTGCGCGGAGCCCGCTTCGTGCTCTTCCCGGCCGCCCTGCCGGGGTACATCGCGGGCCTGAAGCAGGGCTGGGCGTTCTCGTGGCGGTCGCTGATGGCGGCGGAACTCATCGCCTCCTCCCCGGAGCTGGGACTGGGCCTCGGCCAGTACCTGGAGAACGCCCGTACCGACTCCGACATGCCGGGGGTGCTGCTGGGCATCCTGCTCATCCTGTTCGTGGGCATCGCCATCGACCTGATCGTCTTCAGTCCGCTGGAGCGCAGGGTGCTGCGCATGCGCGGGCTGGCGGCGCGGTAGGAGCGGGAGCATGGTTCTGCTGATCGTCGCCCACGGCAGCCGCGATGCACGGCACGCGGCAACGGTCGCCGCGCTGCGCGCCCGCGTCGCGGCCCGGCGGCCCGATCTGCGGGTCGAGGCCGGCTTCCTGGACTTCTGCACCCCGCGCGTGGAGGAGGTGCTGGCCGGCCTGGCGGCGGAGGGCGTACGGAACGTGGTGGCCGTCCCGCTGCTGCTGACCCGCGCCTTCCACGCCACGTCCGACATCCCGGCCGTGCTCGCGGGCGCCGCGTCCGACCTGCCGGGCCTGACGGTGCGCCAGGCCGGGGTCCTCGGCCCGTCCGCGCTGCTGACGACCGCGCTGGAGCGGCGGCTGTACGAGGCCGGGGTGCGCCCCGGCGACCGGGGCTCGACCGGGGTCGTCCTGGCCTCGGCGGGCTCCTCCGACCCGGAGGCGAACGCGGTGATCGCAGACATCGCGCGGGAGTGGCGGCACACCGGCTGGTGCGCCGTGCGGCCCGCGTTCGCCTCCGCTTCCCCGCCGCGCACCGAGGACGCGGTGCGCGCGCTGCGCGCGGAGGGCGTGCGCCGGGTGGCGGTGGCCCGCTACGCCCTGGCCCCGGGGCGGCTTCCGGACCGCATCGCCGAAGGGGCGCGCGCGGCGGGCGCGGAGGTGCTGACGGAGGTGCTGGGGGCGGCACCGGAGGTGGTGTCGCTGCTGGTGCGGCGGTACGAACAGGCGACGGAAGCGGCCGCGGCCTAGGGCGCGTCCGCAAGGTCCCGCCCGGCCCGCGACGCTCCCCCGGCCACCGCCGGGAGGTGCCCCGGGCACGGAACCCCGCGGGCCGGGCGCCGGGCGGGGCGGCCGCCGTGCCCCGTGGGGGTTGGGCGCGGCGGCCGTTGGCACGGGACCGTACCAGGGGTCACCGGATGGGCCGAAGCTCCGCCTCGATGAGGTCGGCCGCGTAGGGGGTGCCGCCCTCCGCCGCCAGCCCGGCCCGCAGGGCCGCCGACCGCTCGGCGACGGCGGGGTCCCCGACCAGCGCGAGCACCGCCTCGCGCAGGGCGGCGGCCGACGCCTCCTCCATCGGCAGGTGGCGGGCGACGCCCAGCTCCTGGAGCAGCGCGGCGTTGCCGAACTGGTCGACGGCCTGGGGCACCGCGACCATCGGCACCCCGCACGCCAGGCCCTCCTGGCAGCTGCCCATCCCGGCGTGGGTGACGAAGGCGTCGGCCTGCTGAAGGACCGACAGCTGCGGGACCCAGCGGCTCACCTCGACGGTGGCCGGGACCGGGCCGAGTTCGGCGAGGTCGACGTGCCGGCCGATCTGCAGCAGGACGTGCCAGCCCGGCAGGTCGCCGAAGGCGGCGATGCACTCGCGGTAGAAGCCGGGCTGCGTGGTGAAGGTGGAGCCGAGGGAGACCAGCAGGACCCGTTCGGCGTCGGCGGGGCGCTGCCAGGTGCCCTGGTCGCCGCGGTCGCCCTGGCAGGGGCCGGTGAAGGTGGTGACGGTCTCGTCCACCCGGTCGGCGTGCGGCTGCATGGCCCGCGGGATGAGGGCGAGACAGCGGTCCGGGCGGCCGACGAAGTCGTCGGGGTGGAGGGTCATGCCGTTCTCCGCCAGCCAGGCGGTGAAACGGTCGTAGTAGGCGATGCCGCGCGGGGTGCGCCGCATCTCGTCGAGCATCGGCGCCGCGACCTCCTCCTCGTAGCCGTCCCAGGCGACCAGGCAGGGCGACAGCTGCACGCACGGCACGCCCCAGCGGTGGGCGAGGACGCGGGCCGGGTAGGCGGTGATGTCGTACAGGACGAGGTCCGGCTCGTCGCCCTCGTAGGCCGCCGCGAGCTGCGGCAGGACGTGCACGGCGTCGTCGAAGAACAGCTCGAAGTGGTCGATCGGCTCGGTGCCCCAGGCGCCGGGGTCCTCGGCGGTGGGCAGCGTCGACGCGTAGACGCGCGGCTCGGCACCGGTGGCGGCCACCAGCTCCGCGAACGCCTCGGGGATCGCATAGGTGACGCGGTGGCCCCGGGCGACGAGCTCGCGGACGACGTCGAGGCTCGGGTTGACGTGGCCGGGGGCGGCGATGCTGAACATGGCGATGTGCGCGGGCCGCTGGACGGCGGAGGAAGTCATGCCGGCACCGTAGACGAGACGGCACGTATCGTTCAATCTCTTTTCCGGGGTTCCGCCCGTGGCTCGGCCGCGCCCGCCGCGGCCCCGATGCCGGCCGTCCCGCCACGGGGAGGGACACTTGCGGTGGCCGGCACCCAGCGCCGGCTTCGGTACGGCGGGCACGGAAGGTACGACGTGGTGGACGCGAAGGTCACACAACCGTTCACGGAGCAGCGGGCGCGCGAGCTCCTCGCCGCGGCGGGGACGCCGCTGCCCGCGGCGGAGGCCGAGCTGCTCTCGCTCGGCGAGAACGCGGTCTTCGCCGCCGGCGGCCTCGTCGCCAAGGTGGGCCGGGACGCGTCGCTGCACGAGCGCGCCGCGCGCGAGCTGCGCATCGCCGCCTGGCTCGCGGAGTGCGGCGTTCCCGCCGTACGGGCCGCCGAGGCCGCGGTGCAGGACGCCGACGGCCACCCGGTGACGCTCTGGCACCGGCTTCCCGAGGCCGTGCGGCGCCCCGCCGCGCCCGCCGACCTGGCCGGGCTGCTGCGCCTGGTCCACGCCCTGCCGGAGCCGGACTTCGCGCTGCCGCGGCGCGAACTGCTCTCCGGCGTCGAGCGGTGGCTGCGGCTGGCCGGGGACGCGATCGACCCGGCCGACGCCGACTACCTGCGCGAGCGCCGCGACGGCTTCGCGGCCGCGGCCGCCGCGCTGACCCCCCACCTGACGCCGGGCCCCGTCCACGGCGACGCGCTGCCGCGCAACGTGCACATCGGGCCGGACGGTCCCGTCCTCCTCGACCTGGAGACCTTCGCCACGGACCTGCGGGAGCACGACCTGGTGGTCATGACCCTCAGCCGGGACCGGTACGGACTGAACCCGGACGTCTACCACGACTTCGTGCACGCCTACGGGTGGGACGTGCGGGAATGGGAGGGCTGCGCCGTGCTGCGCGGGGCCCGGGAGACGGCGAGCTGCGCCTGGGTGGCGCAGCACGCCCCGGGGAACCCCGCGGCCCGGGCGGAGTTCGACCGCCGGGTGGCGTCCCTGCGGGACGGCGACCCGACGGTGCGGTGGAACCCGTTCTGAGCCTTCCGGGCCGGCCCCGCGCCGGGGTGTTCAGCAGGGGCCGGCGGCCGGGAAGCTGCTCCGGGGGCCGTCGAAGGTGGCGTCGACGCGGGTCACCTGGCCCTGGGTGAACAGGAACATCGCCGGGTCGTCGACGTAGTCCATGTAGTTCATGAACATGTCGCCGTTCGGGCCGTTGCCGCAGGAGACGTGGGGGAAGGCCGGCTCGCCGAAGTTGGGGCCGCCCTGGTTGGGGGTGTCGGCGACGAAGTCGCTGCCGCTGCAGCCCGTTCCGTCGTCGCCCCAGATGTGGAAGAGGTTGAGCCAGTGGCCCACCTCGTGGGTGGCGGTGCGCCCGAGGTGGAACGGCGGCGTCGCGGTGCCGGACGTGCCGAACGCGGAGTGCAGGATGACCACGCCGTCCGTGGCGGGCGGCCCGCCGGGGAACTGCGCGTAGCCGAGCAGCGAATCGCCCAGCCGGCAGACCCAGACGTTGAGGTAGCGGTCGGCGGGCCAGGCGTCGTGGCCGCCCTGGGCCGTGAACTTCACCGAGTCGTCGGCGGGGAACGCCGTCACCTGCGTCTGTGTGCGGGTGATGCCCGTGGTGGGCTGCCCGGTGGGGTCCACCGAGGCCAGGCGGAACTCCACCCGGGCGTCGGCCGCCAGCGGCTTCCAGACGGCGGGCACCTGGGCCACGTCCGCGTTGCGCTTGCGGAAGTCCTGGTTGAGCACGTTGATCTGGCTGGCGATCTGGGCGCTGCCGATGTTCTGCTCAGCAGTGTGGTAGACGACGTGGACGACGACGGGAAGGCAGGTCACGCCCGTGCGGGCGGCCCGCTGCGCTCCCCGTTCATAGGCGAACGCGCGGTTCTCGACGGCCGCGCGGGCGGCGGCGTACGCGGGGACCGTGCCGAGCAGCCGGCGGTGGACGTCCATGGTGGCGCAGAGCCTGCGCCCTGGCGGCCGGGATGCGGATCCGGTGGTCTGGGTGTCGGGCATGCTGCGCCCTCCTGGAATCGCCGTGGGACACGGCCGGGTGGGGAACGCGGGCCCGGTACGGATTACCGTAGACCCGCACAGCCCAGACATCTAGGGACATCACGCGACCTGCAGTAAGTGCAAGGCGTGATTCCGCATTTGGGTAAACCCCGGTGATTCCGGGTGATTTCGGAGGTGTACGAGGCCATGGACGCCGTGGACGACCCACAGGAAGAGCCCCCCGCCGCCCTCTTCCGGCGCTGGGTGCACGCGCACGAGGAGGACCACGACGACGTGAGCGTGTACCGGCCCACCGGCTACGCCTTCCCGCCCGCCCGGGGGCGCAGCGGCGTGGAGTTCCGTACGGACGGCACGTTCGTCGACCATCCGATCGGGCGGGGTGACGCGCCGGCCTCGGTGCCGGGGTTCTGGCACGCGGAGGACGAACGGCGGATCACCCTGTCCTTCCCGGGGACGGGACGTCCGGAGCGCGTCGTGGAGATCGTCGCCTGCGACGCGGAGGTGCTCCGGCTGCGGCAGCCGGGCTGAGCCCCGTCGGGGGCACGGCCCGGCGCGGGCACGCCCGCGGCCCGCGTGCCGCCCGCACCACCAGCCGGCGCCCCGGCCTCACCGCCGGGTGAAGGCGTCGGCATGCGTCGCGGGCCCGGCCGGACGCGGCCCGCGGTACGGCCCGCCGCGCCGGGCGCCGCCTCAGCGCACCGGCCAGGTGCCGTCCACCACCGCGTCCTCCTGCCCCTGGCGGCGCAGCCACTTCTGGTAGCCCTCGGCCCATTCGCCGTACCAGCGGACCTGGTCGCGGTGGAGCTCCCAGAGGCCGGTCTCCGCTATGCCCGGGTGGCGCAGGGCGATGGCCCGGGCGACGCGCACCGCACCCAGTGCGTCCGCGCCCGCCTCGTGCGCCCCGTCGAGCACGACTCCGTACTCCCGGCAGACCGCCTCCAGCGTGCGCCGGCCCTTGCGGTAGCGGTCCACCGCCCGGTCGATCGTGTACGGGTCGATCACCGGGCCGGTCCGGGCGCCGGACAGCCGCTCGGAGAGCGGGGCCAGGCCGTGCCGGCGCAGCTCGGCCGCCAGCAGGCTGAGGTCGAAGGCCTTATCCACGCACGACCGTGTCTCACGATCTCCGCCGTCGTTGATTGACCAGGAGGTGCGATCAGATGGAGATCTTCTTCACCGACCCGGAAGCGCTGGAAGCGGCCGGGGTAAGTGACGCTCAAAGGACGCTTGAACGACATGGCTTGCACGCCGGCGCGCCGTTCATACTCAGCCACGACGGCAGCTACGACGTGCAGCTCAACCGCTTCCTGTGGTCCCTGCCGACCCTCGGGGTGAGGTCGGTTCACTCCTGGCGCGCGTACGCTCTCGATCTGCTGACCTGGGGGCGGTTCCTCCGCGAACATCGCGGCAAGACCGTGTGGCACGCGGACCGTGACGACGTCACGGCGTTCCACCGAGCCCGGCGTGTCTCTCCCGATCCGACGCAAGTCGTCTCGGCTTCAACCTGGAACCGGGCGGTCGCGGCCTTGGACAAGTTCTACACGTGGGCGGTGGACGAGGCTCTGATCGAACGGACACCGTTCAAGTACTACGAGAGTTCACGCCACTCGCGCTTCGGGCAGCAGGTACGCGTCCGCAACAACCGTGCCGTCGAGAAAGCCGCCAAGCGCAGCAACGTGAAGTTCCTCTCCGTAGACCGCTATGCGGCCTTCCGCGACATCGGCCTACGGGGTCAGCTCCGGACGGGCACCACCGATTCGACCTTCCGAGGCCGTAATGCGGAGCGAAATGCCGTCATGGCGGAACTGCTGGTCACCACTGGCTTGCGCATTGAGGAGGCCGCTTCGCTCTGCTGGCCGGAACTCCCGGACCTGGGCAGCCAGAGAGACGTGAAGAGCGTGCCGTTCGACCTGGCGCCGCCGACCGCCAAACGGGACAAGGGGCGCAGGATCCTCTTGCCCAACCGAGTCCTTCGCGCCGTGGCCGACTACGCGGAGATCGAGCGTTCCCTGATGCTCGACCGCTGGCACGCCCGCGGCTGTCCGCTGCCGGCCGGCGCGGTACTGGGGAGCCAGGCGGACCGACGAGGTGTACGGATACCCATGAAGGACGGACGACTCCGGAAACTCCCCTGGTCACGTGTGCCACCGGCAGTCCGGGCTCGGCTGTACCTCGTGGACGAGCAGGGCCATCCTCTCGGCCCTGCGTGCGTCTGGCTGGGCCAGGACGCTCGTCCTGTGACCCTGTCGGCTTGGGAGTCGGTCTTCGTGCGGGCCTCGGAGAGATGCCGTACGTACGGGATCGACGTCGCCGCCACACCTCACGTCCTCAGACATACCTTCGCCGTGCATCTGCTGTCTGCGCTGATTCAGGAACAGATCGGCTCGGTGGAGAAAGACGAGATGAGCAGCGGCGTGTACCGACGCGTCATCGGCGACCCACTGGATCACCTGCGCCGTCTGTTGGGACACTCCTCGATCACCACGACATACATCTACCTCGACTGCACCGACCAGGCCCAGGCTCTGATCGACGGCGCAGTGGATGCCTGGACATCCGAGGTCGTTGACACAGCGAATCATGTGTCACAGGAAATCCACGGCGACTCAGCTCAGACGCAGGTAGCGGCCCCATGGTAGGCCGGGGGCGGCGTAGGGCCCGATTGAGCGCGCCGGCGCTCCAACCCGTGGACCCAACTACAGCCGTGCTCGGACTGCTGAGAATCAATGTCACTTTCCCGGACAACCGGACAGCTGTCGTGGACTGGACCCGGGAGCCACAGCAGCGGGTATTGGGGGCGCTGGGAGCCGAGTTGGCGGCTTCGTGCGCCGTGGGACAGGGAACAGGTTCACCACATACGCTCCGCAATCGCTCACGCTCTTGCCTGCTCTGGGCGCGCTGGCTCGACTCCACTGAAGCTGTGGAGCTGCGTGTAAGCAATCTCCTTCCGCGTCACCTCGACGGATTCGAGAGCCACCTTCGAGAGAGTCATCCGGAGTCCTCCCGGACGCCCTACGCCCGAATCGCTGACCTCGTGTGGATCTTGCGCCGACTCGGCGAGAAGGAACACGGACTGTCCCCGTCCATGCTCCGGCGACTCTCCTACACATCTGCTGGTCCGGTCGGGTCGTACTACCCTCGCGACGCCTACTCGCCTCAAATCGTCAACCAATTACGCGCTGCCGCGCGAGCCGACGTCGACGATGCAGTCCGACGACTGACGCTGCGAGGGCCCGCCCTTCTGGCCCAGGGACAGGATCCGCGAACAGCAGGCTGGGACTCGGATGCCAACGTGCTGTGGGAAATCCGCAACCGTAACGGGCAGTTCACCAGGAAGATGCTGGCGCAGGTGGTCGGTGATCGACTGGCGAACGCGCACACTCCCGGCAGTCTTGCGCCTCTGCTGTACCCGACCAGCCGAGACGTATTCGCCCTGCTCTTGTTGTTCTGTCTGGAGAGCGGGATGGAGCTGGAGGCAGCCAGAGAGCTGACTTCCGACTGCCTAAAGAATCCGAATCGCGGCTACGTACAGATCGAGTACCTCAAGCGCCGGCGACACGGGCAGGAGTGGAACGCGATCCGGGTGCGGGACGGCTCTCCCAACTCACCGGGCGGGCTGATTCGGTTGGCACTACGCCTTACGTCGTCAGTCAGAGAAGCAACCGGCGCTCCCGCACTGTGGCAATTTCGGACAAAGGACGGCCCTCTGTCCGCAGAACTCAGTGCTGGCGCAGCGAGTCAAATGGCCCGGAGCTTTGTCTCACTGCATCAGCTGACTGATGAAGGACGCCCCATCGACCTCCGCCTGTCCCGGCTCCGCAAGACGTACAAGGCAGCCGTGTACCAGACGACCGGCGGGAAGATGTCGGCGTTCGTCCAGGGCCATTCCCCTGACATCGCCGCCGCACACTACGCAGATATTCCCTCACTACGCGACCTCCACGAGCAAGCCGTGGCAGATGGCCTGCAAGACGCACTCGATGACGCCCAGTCCCCCACGATCCTGACGCCGGAAGAGGAAGAGCGCCTAAGTCAACAACCTGAGGGCGGAGTTGACATATTGGGAATTCCTGCTGCACAGGTATCACCGCTCCTGTCCGGTGAATCCGACCTGTGGTTGTCAGCCTGCCGCAGATTCTTCGACTCGCCTTTCGGCATCAAGGGAAAGCCTTGTCCTGTCTCCTTCTTTGCCTGCCTAGGGTGCAGTAATGCCGTGATCACCAGACGGAAACTCCCCGCCATCCTGGCCTTCCTCAACCACATCGAGTCTGAACGCGTCAAGACACCTTCAGCAGAGTGGGCAGCACGCTTCGGCAAGGCTCACCAGCAGATTCTGCAATTGATCATCCCAAAGTTCAGTCAGGGCGACGTCTTGGACGCCAGGGCAATTGCCGAGTCGTCCGAGCCTCTGCTCTTCCTACCTCACAACCTGTTGGGAGGCCACTGATGCCCGCGCAGCCGCAACCACTTGGTCACGCCGCCAGCCGCCCTGCCGACACGACGCCTGTTCTGTCCGGACGTCCCTTGGCCTCACCATCCCTCATGCCACGTTTCGGAGACCGCGTCTGGAATCTCGCGGTCGCCGGGCACGCGGGGAACCGATACGCCAGCGAGTTCTTCATCGACTTCAAGTCACTCAGCGATGCCACACGGCGCGAGGCGGCGCGCGAGTTCCTCTTCTGGAGACTCAACACCCGCCCGGTTCGTGGTCGCCCTCCTTCCATTTCGACAGTGGCGGCGGAGTGGTGGAATCTACGGTGCTTTCTCCGATTCCTCGACGCCGAACACGGCCGGATTCGCCTGGACGCTGTTACGCAGCCAGTGCTCGATTCCTACCTGATTCACTGCCGCGGCGAAGAATTGATGCAGAGCAGTCTGCGCCATCGACTTCAGGTCATCCCACGCCTGCACCTTGCAGCAGAGGCCATGCCGACCGACTCATTGGAGATCAATCCGTGGAACGGCCGCCCTCTCACACGCATCATCGGCGGCCCTACAGCCAGCAAGCACGAGAACCAAACTCCCCGTATCCCGCCTCAGGTCATCGCTCCACTGGTACAGGCCGCCCTGTTCTATATCCGTACCGCCGCACCAGACATCATCAAAGCGCGCGCCGAGCTGATGGAACTGCAGGCCTCCGTCAGTGACATCCACGGACTATCCCTCACCCGGCTGGACCAATACCTCCACAGTCTTGCAGCCAGTGGGCGAGGCGTCCCAGTACTGGACGGCGCCGGCCTCCAACCGCACCTGGCTGGTTCACCCGCCTACACGTACATCATGCAGAAGTCCGGAGCAGGGCGAGGTTACGCTAGCGGATCCTACGCCGACCGCATCGCCAGGGCGCTTGGACGGCTCGGGCCCGAGCCCGGAGGCATGGATGCACCTATCGCTCCGCATCCACAGACTGGGCGTCCCTGGCGGGACAGGTTCAGTCCTCCCGCAGTCCCTCACGAGGAACGGCGCCTACGAGCCGCCTGCTACGTCCTCATCGCCTACCTGTCCGGCATGCGCGACTCCGAAGTCAAGGAACTCCGGGACGGCTGCCACTTCACCGAGCGGAGCACAGACGATGTCGTCCTCCGGCACAAGGTGCGGTCCCAGCTCATCAAGGGTGGACGGGGAGCACCCGAGAGCTGGGTCATCATCGAGCCCGTCGCGCAAGCCATCGAAGTCCTGGAATGCCTGCCCCACCGTGATCTACTGTTCTGCCGACCGGTAACAGGCCGTCCGCACTCAACGGTCTCCGCCAACCGCATGAATGACAATCTCAACGAGTTTCTGGCTCACTGCGCAGAAATCGGCTATCCAGTACCTGATGTCGACGGCGAGCCGTGGAATCTCACAACTCGCCAGTTCCGCAGGACCGTAGCCTGGCACATCGCGCACCGTCCGTTCGGAACTGTGGCCGGGATGATTCAGTACAAGCATCTCTCCGTGGCCATGTTCGAGGGGTACGCGGGTACTTCCTCCTCCGGCTTCCGCGCTGAGGTGGCTGCCGAGGAGGCGCTGGCCCGCTTGGCCGACATTGTGGAGCGCTACGAGGATTTCAAAGCAGGCGTACGCTCGACCTCCCCAGGTGGGTTACGGACCGACAACGAGTTCACACGCGTACAGCAAGAGCTCCAGGACTTCCCTGGCAAGGTGGTCGATGAGCGGCGCCTACACGCCATGCTGAAAGCTTCTGCGCGCACCCTGCACATCGGGACACTCAACGACTGCTACTACCAGACCGAGACCGCCCTGTGCCGTGCGCCGAGCGGTGAGGACCGGCCTCTTCTCAACAGTTGCCGTCCCGATCGCTGCGCGAACTCGACCATCACACCCCGGCATCGCAGTGGGTGGGAAGCGGCACGCGAAGACACCGAGCATGCACTGGCCTTCGTGGGACTATCTGATCTGCAGCGAACAGCCCTGCGAGGGCACCTCGGGGACATCACCAAAGTGATCAAGAGTATTGACTATGCCAACGACTGACCCAACCAAGACAGCCCTCCGAGCTGCCTCCGAGCGCCTACTCCGCGGAGAGCCCACCCATAGCGACGGTTCCCTGACCATCACCTCTCTCGCCGCCGAAGCCGGCGTCAGCAGGGCAACCGTCTACCGGCACCCTCATGTTCTGACGGAGTTCCGAAACCTCGTAGCCGCTCGAGAGGATTCAGCCGCACCCACAGCCTCCCTCCGGCAGGAAATCCAGTCTCTGAAGGCAGCAGATCACCGACGCCGTCAAGAGCATGCACGCGAAGTACGGGAGCTACGCTCCTCGATCAACGTCCTCGCACAGCAGGTTCAGCTCCTCACACTGGAGAACCGGAGGCTCACCCGAGAAGGCGAAGAGCACAGGAGCGTTGTCCGAATCGATCGTCACTGATCTGGTTGCAAGCAGGCGCGGCGCCAGCCTTCAGCCTCCATATGGCTGGCCCAATCTCGAAACTTCTGCAGGCCACGAAGAGCCTGCAGAATTTCGACATCTGTCTCTACGACGGAATAATACCGGTTCGCAATACGCCTGTTGAAGCGATCCGTAGTTCAACTGCAAGGAGAATTAAGACTGGGAGTCACCCTTGGCGCGATATCTACTGATGACATAACATCTACGCAGGGTGTTCAACCACATGGCTAGTTGCCATCAAGGAAACGACTATGCCGCTCCCAGGCAACCCTGCGAAACGTCTCACGGAGGTTCTCTCCCGTGGTGCCGAGCGTCTTCACCGTGTGACAATTAGGGCATAGAGCAATCATAGACTCAGGCAGATCTGCACCACCTTTGGCGTGGTCATCGACATGGTCGACTTCCAGCAGATATCCTCCCACATGCGTACGATCCTCTGTGTAACGGGGGTTGAGGCAGTACGGATTCTCGCATTCGCCACCGCTGCGCTCAAGAACCGCCTGCTTGGCTGCAGCGGACCGAGACAGTCGAATCCCGGAAACCGATCGAGGCTTGTGGCTACGACCTTCTTCAACTGCCCGCCGAGCGCGGTCGTTCAACTCCTTGTAGCGCGATGGTGCAGCCATACGACGCAGTACGTCCACTATGGCACGGCAGCGATCCAGTGCTTCTGCTTTCGGCGCGGGGTCCGGTGGGAGGACATAGTGTCCGGCATCCTGGTCCCAATCACCGCGGAACTCCGCGTAGCGCAACTGCGCACATTCCCATGTGGACCGTTCGAGGGTCCTGATGATGTTGAGATGATCGAGACCGATCCATCCGTCAGGGAATCCGCCCCCGATTGCAGCCTGCTCAAAGCTCCCAAACAGCGCTGCGTAGACGTGACTTCGCCCGTAGGCGACCACACGTCGACCCTTGAGCAGTCCTTCGATCTCGGGGCGGATCTGCTCAAACACAGGGGCTTCTGAGAGCTGGTCCCGCGCGATCCGGAGGGCAGCAAGATCTCGCTCCGGCAGCTCACTCCACTCGGGATTGATGACCTGGTGCCACAACTTCTCGCCAGCCGCATCAGTAATCGCAACCTCGCACACGGTCATGCTCGTGTAAGGATCGTCAGTCTCCCGAGGCGGTATCCCAATCGTGCCAGCTGTCAGGAGAATTGTTTTAGGGTCAGACAGCACTTCTGCCGCCCAATTTTCCGCTGACCTGCGGTCAGCTGTGATCTGGTCCGCACTCTGTGGCGCAGCCTGTGCCACAGCCTGCCGGCTAAGAAAGAGAGGGCTGGAACGGTGGACAGTCCAGCTTTCAAACCTGGCTTGCCGACTGCCATCCGCTATCCGGACACGGGCCGGCTCACCGAGTAGGTAACCGTCTGGCCGCAGAAGGTTGACAGGGCGTCTCCCCTCAGCCACAAGTTGCTGCAAGGTGCGCAAGTTATACGGTGGCGCAGGCCACAGATTTGGGAGCCGGTCTCGTTCTTCGTGCCAGTTCACCGAGAGGGGACTCGCATACAGAGGGGCACCAAAGCTGACTGGAACACCGCCGCACACCACATGATGAGTCACATTTGGTACGTGACTCTTGAGGTAAGACGCACTGTCTGCGTTCCCCTGAGCAACTGCTACAGGCTCCTTCGACGAGGATGGTTCGATTGCACTTGGCTGCCGCGACCGTCGCACACTCTTCATGAGAGCAGCAACTGCCTCTGCAGCATCCCGTTCAGCCCTTCGGCTGACCTCCTCGGGCACCGCTCGGTCGTTGTACACGACGAGGTGACCACCAGTGAGTTGAGTTCTCGGCCACCAGCCGAGGCGGCGACCCGCCTCTCGGGCAGCTCGCCGGACATCCTTGAGTTCGCCCAGCTCCTCAAGTTCGTGACTGTGGATGATCAGCTGCCCGTAATAGCCCCGGTATTCCGGGTTCATCTCGGCGGCCATCCTGACCTCCAGGCGGTTGACCAGATCTTCGTATATCCCCTGTGACCGCTCGTCCCTCACAGACATATGGACTAGCTCCCTATCTCTGGTGCCTTCTGCGACAAGCACATAACTGACTGCAGAAGGCCCTGCACCTCTCGGGTGCCAGGGCCTTGAGCTCCTACTTCGCTGTTCCCCGCCCCGGGACAGAACCGGGCTGTCAGCAGCCGCTAGGAGTTCAACAGGGGGCACCCGGACGCCTGACCTTCAAGGTCTGGTGGACTTCAGCGAACACCGGGGTTGCCAATGAAACTACCTGGCAAGCGACTTCTCGCCCTGCATGACAGTCCACCGCTGCTTGCGGTAGCTGTCTCCCTGTCATCGGTATGGAATAACTGGCCAAGCCGACTCGACTATCGCCTCGGGATTCGAAGTACGCCGAAGGTAGCTCTGCAATGACGCCGCTTGTTCCGCTGCCGCGCGGACCTGGAGTTCATGGAGATCCGCCAGCGCAACGGACCCTATGGATGAGTGCCAGGCGCCCATCCGCCGCGCGGCACGAGCTGCGGCCACAGCATCCGCGACGGCATTGTGAGCGTCGTCGAGAGTGACCCCATAGTGCTCGCAGAGGGCCTGAAGAGTCCTTCGTCCCTTCCTGTACGGGTCAGCATGCTTGTCCAGAACCAAGGGGTCGATGACCCGCACGGGCCTCTCCCTCAACCGCTCGCCCAACAGCTCGATGCCGTACCGCTGGCACTCGCGGTCCAGCAACGACAGGTCATAGCGTGCATTCATCACGACAAGCGGAGTTCCCGAACACAGCTCCAGAGCGAGGGCCTCCGTGATCTCTTTGATGGCAGGGCCAGCTTGCGTTCCATGAGCGCGGGCCTGGTTCGTGGAGATACCGTGGATCGCCTCAGCCTGAGGCGGAATAGCCACTCCTGGGTCCAGGAGCCACGTCCGCTCCTTCGAGACCTGGCCATCCGAGTCGATCGCTACCACTGCGGCGGTGACAACACGGTCAGACTCGATGTCGGTCCCTGTGGTCTCCAGGTCGAAGGCCACCATCGGCCCGGTGATCCAGCTCATCGCAGCGCTCCGCCCATTCGCACCCCATGAGACAAGTGAGACGCGGCTGGCGTGCGTGGATAAAAGGCCGCGTTGTAGGCCACCACCGGCACGCCCACGGACCAGTGGCCGGCCAGCACCGCGGCTATCTCCTCCACGACCTCGGCCGCGGGCCGCCCCCGGGCGGCGGCCCGTTCGCTGGTGATGCCGTGAATGGCCGCCGCCTCGGCCGGGATCGGGATACCGGGGTCCGCCAGCCAGTGCCGGCTGGCGACCACCTCCGCGCCCTTGCTCTCCACGATCGCGGCCGTGACGATCCTGGACTCGGCCGGGTCGGTGCCCGTCGTCTCCAGGTCGAAGCCGATCAGCAGCTCCTCGTGCCAGCCCATGGCGGTTCCCCCTTCGGTGGTGCTTCCCCCGTCTGGTTCCCCAGCGTCGCACAGCCCACTGACAACGCCTCGGCTGCGCACCCGTCAGGAGACGGACCGGGAGTCGGCCCAGACCCCCTCGAACTCCTCGCGGTAGGTCTCGAAGAGACCGCCGGTGTCGTCCGCGGGGCGGCCCTCGCGCAGGACGTCCCGGCTGCCGCCCCGCAGCACCAGCACCGGTGACTCCATGCCGCGCGCCTTGCGCAGGTAGGACTGGACGACGGCCAGCCCGTCCGGGCCGTCGCCGTTGACGAGGTAGGCGGTGAAGCGCGGCGTCTCGTCGAAGACGCGGATCTCGAAGGCGGCGGTGTCGCGCAGCCGGTCGCGCACCCGCCGCATGTGCATGATGTTCATCTCCACGGACCGGCTCATCTCGCCCTTCTTGATCCCCAGTTCCCGCTCGCGGCGGCGCACCGCGCTGCTGGCCGGGTTGAGGAAGAGCAGCCGGGCGCGGCAGCCGGACTCCGCCAGCCGCACCAGGCGGCGGCCGGAGTAGTTCTGCACGAGCAGGTTCAGCCCTATGCCGACCGCGTCGAGGCGGCGGGCGCTGCCGAAGAGGTCCTCCACGGGCAGCTGGCGCTGCAGGCGGACCCGGTCGGGGTGGACGCCGACGACGTCGGCGTAGCGGTCGCCGACCAGGTCCTCGACGGCGTCGACGGGCAGCCGGTCGGCGGAGGGGGTGCCTCCGCCGCCGAGGATCTCCAGCAGGCGGGCGGAGGCCCGCTCGGCCTGGGCGAGGACGGCCCGGGAGAGGGCGCGGTTGCGGGAGACGACGTTGCGGGCCACCTCCAGCTCGTCCAGTGCCAGTTCGAGCTCGCGCCGGTCGTCGAGGTAGGGCTCGAAGCACGGCCAGTGCTGGACGAGCAGTTCGCGCAGCTGCGGCAGGGTGAGGAAGCTGAGGACGTTGTCGTCGGCGGGGTCGAGCAGGTAGCCCTTGCGGCGGCTGACCTCGCGGACGGCCACGGCGCGCTGCACCCACTCCTGGCCGGCGGGGCCGGCGGCGGCCACGACCCACTCCTCCTCGCCGTGCACGGGCTCGTAGACGGGCCGCAGCACGGCGGCCACGACGACCCGCAGCCGCTGTTCGACGAGGTTCAGCCAGATGTACGCCCGCCCGGCCCGGCGGGCGCGGGTGCGCACCTCGCTCCAGGCACCGGCGTCCCAGTCCAGTTCCGCCCCGATCTCCCTCGGGCGGGTCAGGGACACCACGCCCGGTGGTGTGTCGGTCGAGCCGTCTCCCTCGGGGATTCCGTCCCCGGGGGGCAGCTCCAGCCCGCCCGAGCTCACCACTGCACCGCCTTCCGCCCCCGTCCAACGATCAAGGCAGACTACTGTGCGGGCGGGAGGCGGTGCACGCGCCTCCGCAGCCCCTTCCGGACAACTCGCGGCGTTCACGTGGCCGTTGTCCGACGGCCCGGGCGGCGGGAGTGAGCTGATTCATAGCCGGAAGAGTGGTGATCACCCGCTTGGCGGAGCCCGGGCGGCCCGGTGGCGGCTTCCCGCTGGGGTTTTGGGGAAGATCTGCGGAAAGGGCCGCCCGGGGTGGAACACTGGCGGTCATGCAGGTCTGGCCGGGTCAGGCGTATCCCCTCGGCGCCACGTACGACGGCGCCGGGACCAATTTCGCGGTCTTCTCCGAGGCCGCCGAGCGGATCGAGTTGTGCCTGTTGCACGACGACGGTTCGGAGACGGCGGTGGAGCTGCGCGAGAGCGACGCGTTCGTGCGCCACGCCTACCTCCCCGGCATCATGCCGGGCCAGCGGTACGGCTTCCGGGCGCACGGCCCGTACGAGCCGGCCCGGGGGCAGCGCTGCAACTCGGCCAAATTGCTGCTCGACCCCTACGCGAAGGCGGTGAGCGGGGCGGTCGACTGGGGGGAGGCCGTCTACGGCTACCGCTTCGGGCGGCCGGAGAAGCGCAATGACATGGACTCCGCCCCGCACATGATGACTTCGGTGGTGGTCAATCCGTACTTCGACTGGGGCGACGACCGGCCGCCGCGCACGGACTACCACCGCACGGTCATCTACGAGGCCCACGTCAAGGGCCTGACGATGCTGCACCCGGCGCTGCCGGAGGAGGTGCGCGGCACGTACGCCGCGCTCGCGCACCCGGCGGTCATCGAGCACCTCACGGAGCTGGGGGTCACCGCGATCGAGCTGATGCCGGTGCATCAGTTCGTCAACGACCACCGGCTGGTGGACGCGGGGCTGGCCAACTACTGGGGGTACAACACCATCGGCTTCTTCGCCCCGCACAACGCCTACGCCTCGTGGGGCGACCGGGGGCAGCAGGTGCTGGAGTTCAAGTCGGCGGTGCGGGCACTGCACGCGGCGGGCATCGAGGTGATCCTCGATGTGGTGTACAACCACACGGCCGAGGGCAATCACCTGGGGCCCACGCTCTCCTTCCGGGGGCTGGACAACGCCTCGTACTACCGGCTGACGGACGATCCGCGCTACTACATGGACACCACCGGCACCGGCAATTCCCTGTTGATGCGTAGCCCGCACGTGCTGCAGCTCATCATGGACTCGCTGCGCTACTGGGTGGGCGAGATGCGGGTGGACGGCTTCCGCTTCGATCTGGCGGCGACGCTGGCCCGGCAGTTCCACGAGGTGGACCGGCTGTCGTCCTTCTTCGACCTGGTGCAGCAGGATCCGGTGGTCAGCCAGGTGAAGCTGATCGCCGAGCCGTGGGACGTGGGCGAGGGCGGCTACCAGGTCGGCAATTTCCCTCCGCTGTGGACCGAGTGGAACGGGAAATTCCGCGATACGGTGCGGGACCTCTGGCGCGGCGAACCGGCCACCCTGGCCGAGTTCGGCTCGCGCCTGACCGGCTCGTCCGACCTCTACCAGGGCGACGGCAGGCGCCCGCTGGCGTCCGTCAACTTCGTCACCTGTCACGACGGCTTCACCCTGCACGACCTGGTCGCGTACAACGACAAGCACAACGAGGCCAACGGCGAGAACAACCAGGACGGCGAGGGCCACAACCGCTCGTGGAACTGCGGGGCCGAGGGCGAGAGCGACGACCCGGACGTGCTGGAGCTGCGCGAGCGGCAGATGCGCAACTTCATGGCCACCCTGCTGGTGTCGCAGGGCGTGCCGATGCTCAGCCACGGCGACGAATTCGCCCGCACCCAGCACGGCAACAACAACGCCTACTGCCAGGACAGCGAGCTGTCCTGGGTGCACTGGCCGTGCCCGGGCGAGGAGTCCTCGGAGCGGGCGCAGCGGATGCTGCGCTTCACCCGCTCGCTGGTCTGGCTCCGCCGCGACCACCCCGTCTTCCGGCGCCGCCGCTTCTTCCACGGCCGCCCGGTGCAGGGCACCCACGACGACCTGTCCGACATCGCCTGGTTCACCCCGGAAGGGGAGGAGATGCAGCAGAGCGACTGGCAGGCGGCCCACGCCCGTTCGCTGACCGTCTTCCTCAACGGCGGGGCCATCTCCGAGCCGGGGCCGCGCGGCGAGCCGATCGTCGACGACTCCTTCCTGCTGATGTTCAACGCCCACGACCGGCCGCTCGACTTCGTCGTGCCCATGAACCACGGCAGGCAGTGGCAGGTGATCGTCGACACCGCCCGCCCCGAGGGCGCCGCTCCCGGCGGCCCGAAGGTGGCGGCCGGGGAGCGGATGACGCTCGCCGACCGCAGCCTGACGGTCCTCCAGCGGCCCGCATAGCGCGGCCGGGACGGAGCGGGGTGCGGCATCCGGGCGCGTTGTGTGGGTACGCATGTTCCCGTGAAGCGCGACATCTGCTCCCCGCCGACCGCCACCTACCGGCTCCAGCTCCAGCCCGCCTTCCCCTTCGCGGCGGCCGAGCGGGCCGTGCCGCACCTCGCCTCCCTCGGCGTCTCCCACCTGCACCTCTCCCCCGTGCTGGAGGCCGTGCCCGGCTCCACCCACGGCTACGACGTCGTCGACCACACGGCCGTGCGCGCCGAGCTGGGCGGCGAGGAGGGCCTGCGGGCGCTCTCCCGCACCGCCCGCGCCCACGGCCTGGGCCTCGTCCTCGACATCGTGCCCAACCACATGGCCGTGCCCGCGCCCGAGCACCTCAACGGGCCGCTGTGGCAGGTGCTGCGCGACGGCCCGGCCTCCCCCTGTGCCCGCTGGTTCGACATCGACTGGTCCGAGCACGGCGGCAAGGTCCTGCTGCCGGTGCTCGCCGGCCGGCTCGGCACCGAGCTGTCGCGCTTCCGCACGGGCGACGGCCCCGGCGGCGGAACCGTGCTGCACTACGGCGACCACGTCCTGCCCGTCCGTCCGGGCACCGAACGGCTGCCGCTGCCCGAGCTGCTGGACGCCCAGTGGTACCGCCCCGCCTGGTGGCGGCTCGCCCGCACCGAGCTGAACTACCGGCGCTTCTTCACCATCGCCGAGCTCATCGCCGTGCGCGTCGAGGACCCCGAGGTCTTCGCCGCCACCCACGGCAAGGTGCTGCAGCTGCTGCACGAGGACGTCGTCGACGGGCTGCGCGTCGACCACCCCGACGGCCTCGCGGACCCGCCCGGCTACCTGCGCCGGCTGCACGAGGCCACCGGCGGCCGCTGGACGGTCGTCGAGAAGATCCTCAGCGGGGACGAGCGGCTGCCCGCCGGCTGGCCCGTCGCCGGCACCACCGGCTACGACGCCCTGCGCGACCTCGACGGCCTCTTCACCGACCCCGACGGGGCCGCCGCGCTCACCGCCGCCTACCGCGCCTTCACCGGTGCACCGGCCGACCGGGGCGGCGACTGGCCCGCGACCCTGCGCCGAGCCGCCTACCGGGTGGTCACCCACGAACTGGCCACGGAGGTCGGGCGGCTGGTACGCACCGCCGCCCGGCTGTGCGAGGCCGCCCACCCGCTGCGCGACCACGCCCCCTGGGCCCTGCGCACCGCCCTGTGCGAGATCCTCGTCCGGCTGCCGGTCTACCGCCCCTACGCCGCGCCCGGCCGCCCCGTCGCCCCCTCGGACGCGGCGCTGCTGGACGAGGCCGCCCAGGGCGCCCGCACCGCCTTCGCCGTCCCCGAGGAGGCCGAAGCCGTCGAGCTCGTCCGGGACGCGGCCCTCGGGCGGCTCGGGGACGGCCCGGACCATCGGGACTTCTGCGCCCGCTTCGCCCAGACCGCATCCGCGCTGCGCGCCAAGTCGGTGGAGGACACCGCCTTCTACCGCTACGCGCCGCTGCTCTCGGCCACCGAGGTCGGCGCCGTCCCGGACCGGCCGGCGCTGTCCCCGGCCGACTTCCACGCCCGCTGCGCCCGCCGGCAGCGCCGCTGGCCCGCCGGCGGCACCGTGCTCTCCACCCATGACACCAAGCGCAGCGCCGACGCCCGGGCGCGGATCGCGGCGCTGAGCGAGTACCCCGGGCGGTGGGCGGAGCTGATGGACCGGCTGTGGGCCGAGGTCCCCGGACCCGATCCGCACGTGGCGTGGGTGGCCTGGCAGAACGCCGTCGGGCTCGGCGCCCCGGACGCCGGGCGGCTCGTACCCGCCGTCCTCAAGGCCGCGCGGGAGGCGGCGCTGCTCACGACATGGACGGAGCCGGATGCGGCGTACGAGGCGGCGGTGGAGGCGTTCATCACCACCGGCCCCTGCGCGGCGGTGGGCTCGGAGGCGCTGGCCGCGTTCGCGGAGGAGACGGGGGAGGCGATACGGGCCAACACGCTCGGGGCGACGCTGCTGCATTTGACGATGCCGGGGGTGCCGGATGTGTACATGGGTACGGAGAGGGTCTACCGGGCACTCGTCGACCCGGACAACCGCCGGGTCCTCCCGGGGGCCAGGGAGGCGACGTACGACGGCCTCTCCTGCGAGAAGCTGCGGCTGACGCGGGCGGCGCTGTGGCTGCGGCGCGAGCATCCGGAGTGGTTCGGGGAGGGGGCTTCGTACGTACCGCTGTACGCGGCCGGGGCGCGCGCCGGGCACGTCGTGGCTTTCGCCCGCGGCGGCGAGGTGGTCGCCGTGGCGACCCGGCTGGCGGGGCGGCTGGCGCAAGCGGACGGCTGGCGCGGAACGGTGCTGGAGCTGCCCGGTGACCACGTGTGGCGGGACCTGCTGGGGGACGGGGAGTGGCAGGGGCGGGTGGCCCTGGCCGAGCTGCTGCGCGAGGGGCCCGTGGCGCTGCTGGTGCGGGAGGCGGTGGGCCGTCCATGAGGCGGCATACCCCATGGACGACCGCGTGACGCTATGCGGCCGTGACCGCGGCCGCGCCGTCCGCCTTGCCCGCTCCCCAGTCGTTGCCGGCCATTCCGCCGGTGAACGTGTCCAGTCGTGCGGTGCCCGTCAGGTGGCCAGCCAGCTGGGCCTGGGTCAGTGTGGGCCGCTTCTGCAGCATGAGTGCGCACATCCCGGTCAGGTGCGGCGCGGCCATGCTCGTACCGGACATGGGCTGGTACTGGGTCGTCCCCGCGGCCCCCACGAGTGCCGAAGTGATGGCCTGGCCGGGCGCGGCGAGCGTCGGCGCGGCACGGCCGTCGCGGGTCGGGCCCCGGCTGGAGAAGGTGGAGAGGCTGCCCACCCCCGCGCCCTTGGTGATGTAGGACGCCGCAGTGATGACCTTCTTGCTGGTGCCCGGTACGGAGATGGTGACCGCGTCGTCGCGGTGCGGGCCGATGAACTGGGGAACGGCCTGGCCCCTCTCCACCCAGCCGTGCCAGCGGCCCTCCTCGCCCACGGTCCGGGCGGTGAGCGTCAGGCTCCAGGTCCCGGGCCGGATCGCGGTCTGGCTGCCCCGGGTCAGCTGCACGGAGATCTGGTTGTCACCGTTCTGGGGGCTGTGGACGATCGAGTCGACGAATGCCTTATTGCCTCCGGGGAGATCCAAATCGGTGGTGGTGCCAGGTGCGACGTCCGCGCTCGCCGTGCCACCGGGGGGAGTGATACGCAGGTCGAAGCGGTCAGCGCTGGAGTACCAGATGTCCAGCGTGTCGGGCGTGCTGTCGTTTGGGGGCACCACGAACTGCACGACATCGCTGCCTCCTTCCGCCACCTTGCCCGTCGCGTGGACGCCGGCGTTCGCCGCGTTGCCCGCAGACTTCACCAGCGCGCGTCCGGGGGCGTTGAGCAGATTGTCGATTCCGCGTTCGAGCGGGCTGGAACCGTCGTGCGGGCCCAGGTTGTCGCCCTGGCTGATGTTGATGACCGCGGGCCGCCCGAGAGTCGCGGCGACCCGGAAGACATAGTCGACTGCCGCGAGCGTGCTCAGAGAATCACCCATGGCCGCGGTTGTCACCTGGTTGGCCACGACGACCAGCTCGGCCTCGGGTGCGACGCCCACGAAGGTGAACGCGGGCTCGCCGTTACCGGCCGACGATCCGTCACCGGCGGCAATGCCCGCCACATGGGTGCCGTGGCCCACTTCGTCGTCCATGTGCCGCACGACGCTCAGCGGGTTCGGGGAGAGCAGCGCGGAGTCGACCTCGGAACGCTGGTACTCGACGCCGAAACCGAACGACGCCGGTGAGGACTCGCCGACTTGCGGAGTGAGGTTCTGGTCCCAGATACGAAGAATGCGGGTTTTCCCGGTCGGGTCCCGGAAGCAGCCATGCCGCCAGTCGACGCCGCTGTCGATCACCCCCACGATCACTCCGGCCCCACGGAACGGCGGCGGTCCGGCGTGCACCGTGTCGACTCTGGCCTCCGGCAGGGAGGCGTCCAGCTCGGGCAGGGTGGGGCGGGACGCCTCGACGTAGTCGACGGCCTCCAGGTTGTCGAGCTCCGCGAGCCGGTCGAGTTCTATCTCGCCGCCGACGACGTCCCCGGCCCGGGTGAGCACCGTCAATCCGGCGTCATGGAACTTGCCCAGGTCGTCGTTACCGTGCCCGTCGGCGAGCCGCAAGAGGACGCGCACACGCGGTACCTCCACGCCTTCGACCGTGAGCGCGAAACGGCCGGTGGACTCCAGGCCCACCAGCTCCGCCGGGCCTTCCTCGGCCCGGGACGTCAGGAATTTCAACCGTGAGTCGAGCATGAGCGGTCTTCTCTCTGGCGGGACCGCCGGCCTTCACGGTGGAGGACGAGCGGTCACTTGTCCTGTGTCCGGATGCCCGTCTCGGGGTGGAGTGGCTCGGACAGTTCGACGTAGTCGACACAGTCCAGCTCGGTGAGGCGTCCGAGATCGCCGGGTGCGAGATTCGCGCCCACCACGTCGCCCGCGACCACAAGCACCCGCGCGCCAGCATCGGCGATCTGCTGGCGCTGCTCTTCGCTGGGCTCCTCCTTCATCCGGATGAGCACCCTGAGAGGAGCCGGGCCGGCCGCCTCGCCGACGGCATCGGCGGTCAGCAGTGCACGCCGTGCGGCGGAACCCAGCTTGTCAGCGCGCATGTTCCCCACCTGACTCCGTGAGCGGCGACCGCGTTCGCCGCTTCGCCATACTTCCACCGTAGGCAGGGTGAGGACCTCCCGCCATTCAGCCACCGGACCCGCGCGCGGCCGCGCCGACCAGGTCGGAGACGCGGACGAACGCGTAGCCCTTGGCCCGCAGCTCCGGGACGATCCGCCGGACCGCCTCCTCCGTCGTCGGCGCCGCGCTGCGCGTGCAGTGCATCACGACGACCGAACCGGGCTTGACCTGCGAGATCACCTGCGCCGCGACGGGGGCCGCCTGCTGGGCGAACGCGTCGCCGCTGACGACGTCCCACTGCACGGCCGTCACCTTCGCCGGGCCGATCTCCCGCAGCACCGCGTCGTCGTGGCAGCCGCCGGGGAAGCGGAAGTAGGGCACGATCCGCTCGGCCCCGGCGCGCCGGAAGGCCGTGAACGCGCGCTCCACCTCGGCCCTGGCCTCGCCGCGCGGGACGGCCGGCAGCTTGTAGCAGGGCGTGGCGAAGGCGTGGTGGCTGTAGGAGTGGTTGGCGAGTTCGAAGAGGGGGTCCGTGCCGATGGATCTGGCCTGGTCCGGGTACTGCTCAGCCCATCTTCCGGTCATGAAGACGGTGGCGGGGACCTTCAGCCGGCGCAGGGTCTCGATCAGCGCGGGGTTGTCGAAGTGCTCGCCCCGTGCGGCGCGGGGGCCCTGATCGGACGTCATGTCGGCGTCGAAGGTGAGGGCGACCTTCTTGCCGCCGTCGCGCCGGCCGTGCGAGAAGAGGGGGGCGGCGCCGCCGGGGCCGGGCGGCAGGGTGGGGGCGGAGGTTACGGAGATTGCGGAGGGGGTGGCGGCGGCCGGGGCGGATGCCTTGGGGCTCACCGGGGCGGTGCGGTTGGGCTCGGCCGTTCCATTGCCGCCGCAGGCGGTCAGGGTGCAGCAGAGGAGGGCCGCCACGGCGAGCGCGGCGCGCGGGGGTCGGGGCATGGGCCGATTCTTCCCCCGGCCCCGCCCCTTCCCGAAACCGGGGCTCCGCCCCGGCCCCGGTCCTCGGTCTCCCCCGGCTACCGCTGGGAGGTGCCCCCGGACGCGCTGGATGTCAGCCCGTCCGGCGCTTGAGGACACCGCGCGAAGCGCGGTCGGGGGCCCGGGGGCCTGCCCCCGGTTCCGGGAAGGGGCGGGGTGGGGTGGGGGAATCGCCCCCTACGCCTCGGTCAGGGACTTCGCGTCGCGCGCCAGCGCGGTGAGGCGGGAGATGGCCCGGAAGTACTTCTTGCGGTAGCCGCCGTTCAGCATGTCCTCGCTGAACAGCTCGTCGAACGGGCGTCCCGACGCCAGCACCGGCACCTCGCGGTCGTAGAGCCGGTCGGCGAGCACCACCAGGCGCAGGGCCGTCGACTGGTCCGGCACCGGCTCGACGCCGGTCAGGCAGACCGCGCGGATCCCGTCGCACATGGCGCCGTAGCGGCTGGGGTGGACCTTCGAGAGGTGGTCGAGGAGGTCGGGGAAGGCGTCGTAGGAGGCGCCGTCCGTGGCGTGGGCCACGCGCTTGACGGTGTCGTCGTCGTGGGGGGCGGGCGCCTGCGGCAGGCCGCGGTGGCGGTAGTCCTCGCCGTCGATGCGCAGCGGGCGGAAGTGCGCGGACAGGCCCTGGATCTCGCGCAGGAAGTCGGCGGCGGCGAAGCGGCCCTCGCCGAGCTTGCCGGGCAGGGTGTTGGACGTGGCGGCGAGGGCGACGCCCGCGTCGACGAGCTTGCCCAGGAGCGTGGAGACGAGCACGGTGTCGCCCGGGTCGTCGAGTTCGAACTCGTCGATGCACAGGAGCCTGTGGCCGCTGAGGGTCTGCACGGTCTGCTGGAAGCCGAGGGCGCCGACGAGGTTGGTCAGCTCCACGAACGTGCCGAACGCCTTCTGCTCGGGCGCCGCGGCGGTGGCGTGCCAGAGGGAGGCCAGCAGGTGGGTCTTGCCGACGCCGTAGCCGCCGTCGAGGTACACACCGCGGGGGCCGGCGGGGGCCGCGGGCTTCGCCTCGCGGCGGAACCAGCGCTTGCGACCGCCGCTCTCCGCGGCGCCGCCGAGCCCCGCGGCGAAGCCGCTGAGGACGGTGACGGCCTCGGCCTGGCTGGGCTGGTTCGGGTCGGGTATGTAGTTGTCGAACCGCACCGAGCCGAACCGCGGCGGCGGCACCATCTCGGCGACCAGACGGTCGGCCGGGACGTGCGGGGCGCGGGAGGTCAGCGCGACGGGCTGCCCGGCCAGGTCACGACCGGCTGCGGGACGGTCGGCGGCGGGGCCTGCTGCGCTTGCGGGGGATGCGGTGGAGGACGACACAGCTGTCCAGCGTAGCCCCGGGAAGGGGAGGAGAAGGCCGCGCGCGGGGCGACCCGTGTCACACTGCGGCCTATGCGACGCCTGTTCCCCTCCCCGCTGGGCCCCTCCGACCTCGACGACCGCGAATGGGGGCTGGACGAGCTCGCCGACCTCTACGCCTACCCCGCCGACGTGCCCGCCGGCGGCGCGTGGCTGCGGGCCAACATGGTCTCCTCGCTGGACGGCGCCGCCCACCACGAGGGACGCTCGCAGCCGCTGTCGTCCGCCGCCGACATGCGGATCTTCGGCACCCTGCGGGGGCTCGCCGACGCGGTGGTGGTGGGCGCCGAGACCGTGCGGCAGGAGGGGTACCGGCCCGCGCGGGCGCGCGAGGCGTTCGCGGCGCGGCGGGCGGCGCTGGGCCAGGGGCCCGCGCCCGTCATAGCGGTGGTGAGCGCCGGCCTCGACCTGGACTTCTCCCTCCCCCTCTTCGTCTCGCCGCTCGTACCCACCGTCGTGCTGACGGGTGCGGACGCGCCGGCGGAGCGGGTGGCCGCGGCCCGGGCCGCGGGCGCCGAGGTGATCGTGGCGGGCGAGGGGCCGGGCGTGGAGCCCGCGCGGGTGCCGCAGGTGCTGGCCGAGCGCGGGCTCACCCGCCTGCTCACCGAGGGCGGGCCCCGGCTGCTGGGACAGTTCGCCTCGGCCCGGGTGCTGGACGAGATGTGCCTGTCGCTGGCTCCGGTGGTGGCCACGGGCACGGCGCCGCGCATCATGGCGGGCCCGCCGCTGGCGGTGCCGGAACGCTTCGCCCTCGGCTCCGTGCTGGAGGACGGCGGGTTCCTCTTCACCCGCTACCGAAGGATCTGACAATCGGCGGAATTTGCCGTTCCGGTTTGCTTCCGGTGGGCAGAATTGAGTCAGACGCTCCCCCGCGGGCACAGGATCAAAACAGGCGGGCTCACGGGGAGCACGCGCAGGATGGTTTCTGTTGGGCCCGGCTGGGCCACGTAGGAGAAGGGCCCTCACGTGTTCACGAGCGTATTGATGATCGAGCAGCCGCTGTCCGCCGCGGACGTCGATTTCGTCACGACCCTGCACGACGACGACCTGTCCTTCGTGGTCCTCATGCGGCCCCGCGGCGACGAGGACCGGCTGCTGCGCGCCATCGACGACGTGGCCCTCGGTGAGCTGGAGCAGGCCGTCCACGAGGCCGACGAGCCCGAGGGCGAGGCGGCCCTGCGGCCCGCCGCCCTCGCGCTGGAGCACTCCCTGCAGAGCCTGCGCTCGGCGGGCTGCGAGGCCGTCGGCCAGATCATCGACAAGCACCCGCTGGACCTGCTGCGCTCCGTCGTCGAGCAGACCCGCGCCGACGAGGTGATCGTGCTGACCGCCCCGCACCTGGTCGAGGAGTTCTTCCACCGCGACTGGGCCTCGCGCGCCCGCCACAAGGTCGGCGTGCCCGTCCTGAAGCTCTACGCCCACAACGACGTGGAGGAGACGCCGGACGAGGAGGAGTGAGCCGGGCCGGCGCCCAGCCGGCCGTCGCGCATCTCCAGCACCCGGTCCGCCCGGCCGAGCAGCGTCCGGTCGTGCGTGACCAGCACCGTCGCCGTCCGGTGCCGCCGGGTGACCTCTGCCAGCAGCTCCACGACCCGCTCGCCGCGCTCGTGGTCCAGGGCCGACGTCGGCTCGTCCACCAGGAGCACCGACGGGCCGCCGGACAGCGCCCGGGCGATGTTCACGCGCTGCCGCTCGCCGCCCGAGAGCCGGTGGGGGCGGCGGCCCCGCTGCGCGGCGTCCAGCCCGACCGACTCCAGCAGCCCGGCGGCGTCCGCCCGCGCGGCCCGCGCCCACGGCCCGAACGGCGTGCGGAAGCGCCCCCGCCGGCCGCCCCGCAGGTGCGCCACCGCCATCAGCTGTTCCTCGGCCGTCAGCGACGGCAGCAGGTTCGGCTGCTGGAAGACGATGCCAATCCGATCGCGGCGCAGCGCCGTGCGTTCCTTCACGGTCGTTCCCGAGGTGTCCCGTCCGGCCACGACCACGCGCCCCGCGTCCGGGCTCAGCAGCGTCGCGGCCACCGCCAGCAGGGTCGACTTGCCGGACCCGGACGGGCCGACGACGGCCACGAGCTCGCCCGCGGCCACGGACAGGGACACCCCGTCCAGGGCGGTGAGCCGCCGGCCGCCGTCCGGATAGGTGAGGGTGACGTCCTCCAGCGACAGTGCGGGCGGGGTGGCCGGGGAGGGTGCGGTGGTCATCGGGAGGCTCCCAGTGCGGTCAGCGGGTCGACGGAGGTGATGCGGCGTACGGCGAGGGCGGAGCCGGCCAGTCCCAGCAGCACCATCGCCCCCACCGGTGCGGCCACCGCGGCCGCGCTCAGTTCGAAGGGCACCGCCGTCGCGGCGGGCACCCCGGCCAGCACGCCGGCCGCGGCGCCCGCGGCGGTCCCGGCGGCCAGCACGAGGGCGGCCTGCCCGAGGGCGTCGCGCAGCAGGTAGGCGCTGCTCGCCCCCACCGCCCTGAGCACCGCCGCGTCGGGGCGCCGCTGCACCGTCCACACGACGAAGAAGGCCCCGACCACCAGGGCGCCCACCACGACCAGGAAGCCCTGGACGAGCCGGAGGGTGCCGTGCTCCGCGGCGTAGCCGTCGATGCCGTCCAGCGCCGCGCCGAGGCCCACGGCCCTCGTCGTGCGCGCGGCGGCGCCCGGCGGGCTGCCGCCGCCGGTCACGGCGAGCACGGTCGGCTGCGGCTGGCGGGTCACCTCGCGCCAGGTGGCGAGCGTCGTCCACACGGCGGGGGCGTGGGCGTGGCTGCGGTCGGCGGTGATGCCGGAGACGGTGAGCTCGCGGTTGCCCAGGGTGATCCGGTCGCCGGGGCGCAGCCCGTTCTCGCGGGCCGTGCGCTGTCCGACGGCGGCCTGGCCGTCCCCGGGCACGCTGCCCGTCCGGGGCACGGGCAGCAGTTCCGCGGAGGCGCCGAGGACACTCACGGGGAGGGCGTGGTCGCCGGCCGCGAGGCGCGTCATCGCCACGCCCAGCGGCCGGGCGGACCGCACCCCCGGTGCCCGGCGCCACGCGTCGGCCTGCCGCTCGTCGACGGCGCTCTGGGAGAAGGACACCCTCGGCTCGCCCCCGGCCGCGGCCCCGAAGACGATCCGGTCCGCCGGCAGCCCGGCGACGGCCGACGTCGCCTCCCGGGCCAGGCCGGCGGTCAGGCCGTGGAGGAAGACCACCAGCAGGGTGAGGAGCGCGACGACGGTGCCCATGAGGGCGAACCGCCCCCGGGCGAAGCGGATGTCACGGAGCGCGACGAACACGGGGAACCCTTCCGGGGCTCGGGCAACGACCCCTCCACGGTCTCCCGCGCGGGCCCGCCCGCCATCGGGGCGAGGAACGGTTGCGGGCTCGTCCCTGCGGTGCACCCGGAAATCCATCGAACGGTTGATGGCCACGGCGGCGAGGGGCGCGCCCGGGGGCCCGTAGGCTCGACGGATGAGCCGACCGTCCCCCGCCGCCACCCCGGCGGGCGCCCCTGCGCACGGTCCGCTGCGGCCGGGAGCCTCGCTCGCCGACGTGCGGGCCGGCTTCGACGTGCCCTCGCTGCGGCTGGTGCGGCTCGCGCTGCACGGCGCGTTCTTCGCCCTGCTGCTCGTCGCCCTCGGCCCCGCGCTCCTCGGCGACGGCTCCCCGGCCGTGCTGCCGCCCGCCTGCGCGCTCGCCGTCGTCTACGGGGCCGGGCTCGTCCGGCGCGGCCGGCGGCCCGGCGTCTCCCTGGCCGCCGTGACCGCGCTCTGGCTCCTCCTGCTGGCGCTGGACCACGGCTTCAGCTACCTCGCCTTCCCGCTGTTCTTCCACTTCCTGCGCGCCCTGCCCGTGCGCTGGGCGCACGCCGCCGTCGCCGCCGCCACCGCGGCGGTCGTGGCCGCGCAGGCGGCCGCACCCGGCGGGCTCACCGTCGCCAAGGTGATCGGGCCGGCGGCCGGGGCCGCGGCGGCGCTCCTGACCGGGTACGGCTACGCCGCGCTGTCCCAGGAGAGCCGCCGACGCCAGCGGCTCATCGACGACCTGGTGCGCACCCGGGACGAGCTCGCCGCCGCCCAGCGCGAGGCGGGCCGCCTCGCGGAGCGGCAGCGGCTGGCCCGGGAGATCCACGACACCCTCGCCCAGGGCCTGTCCAGCATCGTGCTGCTGGCCCGGGCCGCCGAGACCGCCGCGCCGGCGACGGTGCCGGAGCGGGTGCGCGAGATCGGCCGCACCGCTTCGGACAACCTGGCCGAGGCGCGGCGGTTCGTCCACGCCCTCGTCCCGCCCGCCCTGGCGGAGGCGCCGCTGCCGGAGGCACTACGCCGGGTCACCGCCCGGACACTTCCGGGGGCCGTCTTCCGGCTCGACGGCGAGCCCTGCCCGTTGCCCGTGGAATGCGAGGTCGCCCTGCTGCGCCTGACCCAGGAGGCCCTCGCCAACGTCGCCCGGCACGCACGGGCCGAGCACACCGCCGTGACCCTGGCCTACCTCGACGGTCAGGTCACGCTGGACGTGTACGACGACGGCGTCGGCTTCATCCCGGGCGAGGGCCCCGCCGACGGGCGCCGCACGTTCGGCCTGCACGGCATGCGCGAACGCATCGCCGAACTCGGCGGCACCCTCACGGTCGAGTCCGCACCCGGCGAGGGCACGGCCGTCGCCGTGGCGGTCCCGCTGGGGGCCGAGGGTCCGGGAGGGGCCGGGGGCGCAGGCCGAGGCGCAGTCCCGGCGCAGGCCGACGACCGGGGACAGGCCGCGGGCCCGGCGCGAGCCGGTGTGCGCGGTGGCGGCCGGGTCGCCCCGGCGTCCGGCCCCGGCGTCCGGCGAGCGAGCCCGGCGGTCCCTGCGGCCGGGGGCCCGGGGACGGCCGCATGAGCACGAGGCCCGGCGGGAGCCCGCCCGCGGACGGCGTCATCCGTGTCCTGCTGGTCGACGACCATCCCGTCGTCCGGCGCGGGCTGCGCGCCATGGTCGACGAGCTGCCCGACGTGGAGGCGGCCGGCGAGGCCGCCGACGGCGGCGAGGCGCTGCGGCTGCTCGACGCCGGGGTCCGGCCGGACGTCGTCCTCATGGACCTGCAGATGGGCGACGGCATGCACGGCGTCGAAGCGACCCGGCGCATCACCGCCCGGCCCGGGGCACCGGCCGTGCTCATCCTCACCACCTACAGCACCGACGCCGACATCCTGGCCGCCGTCGAGGCCGGCGCCACCGGCTACCTCCTCAAGGACGCCCCGCCCGAGGAGGTCGCAGCCGCCGTCCACGCCGCCGCGCGCGGCGAGACGGTCCTGGCCCCGCCGGTGGCCGCCCGCCTCCTGGGCCGGGTGCGCTCCGGCGGGCGGCCCGCCCTGTCGCCCCGCGAGACCGAGATCCTGGGACTGGTGGCCGAGGGCCTGGCCAACCGGCAGATCTCCCGGCGCCTCTTCATCAGCGAGGCCACGGTCAAGACCCACCTCGTGCACATCTACGGCAAACTCGGCGTGGACAGCCGCACGGCGGCCGTCGCGGCGGGCCTCGCGGCGGGGCTGATCCGGGCGGTGTGACGGGCCGGCCGACGCGGGTGCAAGAATCGGCCTGACTATTTTCTAGTCCCCTAGAAAATGCCACAGCACCGATCGCTACCCCAGGGAGCACCGCACATGGCACCGGCCGTCCCCACGACGATGGACCGACCGCACTTCATCGGCATCGGCGGCGCCGGCATGTCGGGCATCGCGAAGATCCTCGCCCAGCGCGGCGCGGCCGTCGCGGGCAGCGACGCCAAGGAGTCCGCGACCGCGGGCGCCCTGCGCGAGCTCGGCGCCACCGTCCACATCGGGCACGCGGCCGGCCACCTCGCCGAGGACGCCAGCTGCGTCGTCGTCTCCAGCGCCATCCGCGCCGACAACCCCGAGCTGGCCGCCGCCGCCGAGCGCGGCATCCCCGTCGTCCACCGCTCGGACGCGCTGGCCCGCCTGATGGACGGCCTGCGCCCGATCGCGGTCGCCGGCACGCACGGCAAGACGACCACGACGTCCATGCTCGCGGTCTCCCTCGACGCCCTCGGCCTCGACCCGTCGTACGCCATCGGCGGCGACCTCGACGGCCCGGGCTCCAACGCCCGGCACGGCGGCGGCGAGATCTTCGTGGCCGAGGCGGACGAGAGCGACCGCAGCTTCCACAAGTACGCGCCCGAGGTCGCGATCATCCTCAACGTGGAGCTGGACCACCACGCCAACTACGCGTCGATGGACGAGATCTACGAGTCCTTCGAGACCTTCGTCGGCCGCATCCGCCCGGGCGGCACGCTCGTCGTCTCCGCCGACCAGGCCGGCGCCCGCGAGCTCACCGCGCGCGTCTCGGGACGCCACGACATCGAGATCGTCACCTACGGCGAGGCCGAGGACGCCGACGTGCGCGTCCTCAAGGTCACCCCGCGCGGCCTGGCCAGCGAGGTCACCGTCCTGCTGAACGGCAAGATGCTCACCTTCGCCGTCTCGGTGCCCGGCCGCCACTACGCGCTCAACGCCGTCGCCGCGCTCGCCGCGGGCGTCGCCCTCGGCATCCCGGCGCACAACCTCGCCTCCGCCCTCGGCAAGTACACCGGCGTCAAGCGCCGCCTGCAGCTCAAGGGCGAGGCGAACGGCGTGCAGGTCATCGACTCCTACGCGCACCACCCCACCGAGATGACCGCCGACCTGGAGGCCATCCGCGGCGCCGCCGCCGGCTCCCGCGTCCTCGTCGTCTTCCAGCCGCACCTCTTCAGCCGCACCCAGGAGCTGGGCACCGAGATGGGCCAGTCCCTGGCCCTGGCCGACGCCTCCGTGGTCCTGGACATCTACCCGGCCCGTGAGGACCCGATCCCCGGCATCACCAGTGCCCTGATCATCGACGCGGCCGGCAAGGCCGGCGCGGACGTGCGCGCCGAGCACGACATGGCGGCCGTCCCGGAGGTCGTCGCGGGAATGGCCCGCCCCGGCGATCTCGTTCTGACCATGGGGGCGGGCGACGTGACGGACCTCGGTCCGAAGATCCTGGCCCGCCTGGAGAACTGACACCGGCAGGAACGGAAGGAACGCGCGACATGGCGTACGAGGTCGAGAAGACGGACGAGCAGTGGCGCGCGGAGCTGACGCCGGCGGAGTACCAGGTACTCCGCCGGGCGGGCACCGAGCCCGCCTTCCGCGGCGAGTACACCGACACGAGGACCGCCGGCGTCTACGCGTGCCGGGCCTGCGGGGCGGAGCTGTTCCGGTCCACCGAGAAGTTCGCGAGCCACTGCGGCTGGCCGAGCTTCTACGACCCCAAGGACAGCTCGGCCGTCGAGCTCGTCGACGACCACTCGCACGGCATGGTCCGCACCGAGGTGCGCTGCGCGCGCTGCGGCTCGCACCTCGGCCACGTCTTCGAGGGCGAGGGTTACCCCACCCCCACGGACCAGCGGTACTGCATCAACTCGATCTCGCTGCGGCTGGAGCCGGAGGCGGACGCGGCCGGCTCCTGAGGCCACGACCGAGGCCACGGCGCTACTTCGCGGCGCCGAGGCCCTTCTTCAGGTCGTCCAGGTTCATCACCGGGTGCAGCTCCACCTCGGCCTCCATCTCCAGGAAGAGCTGCTCGCAGATCACGGGGATCTGCGAGGGGTCCTCCAGGTCGAAGACCATGAGGCAGGAGCGCCCGCCGTCGAGTGCGGTGAAGTAGGCGGCCTCCGGGTGGAGCTGCTCCACCAGCCCCTCGACGACCTTCCCCAACGAGCCCTTCCTGTAGGCGTCGTTGCCTGCGCGGGTGTCCATCCGGGCCCGCAGAAGTGTGCGCATGGCTCTCACGTCCCCGGCGCGGGCGCGCCGCACCCCGGCGCTTCGGAACCGCGCTCGCGAAGGAGCGGCCGCGCGGTCACGCCCCTTCCAGCGTCCCCCCGGCGGCGGGGGCCCGCAACCGGCCGGCGCACCGCAGGACGGCGGCCGACTCCGGTGGGAGCGTGAGGACCCCGTCCGGCCCGGGGAGGTCGACCGGCCGCCATGCGGCCAGCACTTCCGCGCAGGCCGGCGGGCCCACCGCGAGGGACGCGGGCCGGTCGCCGGTGTTGACGGCGACGAGGAGCGGGCCGCGCCGGAAGGACACCGCGCCCCCGGACGTGACCGTCAGGTCCTCGTGGACCCACTCCGGGCCGGCGAGGGCCGGCTCGGCGTGTCGCAGGGCGATCAGGCGGCGGTGCCAGGCGAGCAGGGCGGCGTGCGGCTCGCGCGCGGGTTCGCTCCAGTCGAGGCGGGAGCGGTCGTGGGTGGCCGGGTCCTGGGGGTCGGGGATCTCCTCGGCCGGCCAGCCGTGGGCGGCGAACTCCCGGCGGCGTCCGGTGCGTACGGCCTCCGCCAGCCGGGGGTCCGGGTGGTCGGTGAAGTACTGCCAGGGGGTGCGGGCGCCCCACTCCTCGCCCATGAAGAGCATCGGGGTGAAGGGCGCGCACAGCACGAGCGTCGCGGCGCAGGCCAGCAGGCCCGGGGAGAGCCGTGCCGACAGGCGGTCGCCGAGCGCGCGGTTGCCGACCTGGTCGTGGGTCTGGGCGTAGCCCAGGAGCCGGTGCGCGGGGGTGGTGCGGGGGTCGAGCGGGTGCCCGTGGGCGCGGCCGCGGAACGAGGAGTGGCCACCGTCGTGGAAGAAGCCGCCGCGCAGCGTCTTGGCGAGGGCGTGCGCGGGGTCGGCGGCGAAGTCGGCGTAGTAGCCGCCGGACTCGCCCGTCAGCAGGGTGTGCAGGGCGTGGTGGAAGTCGTCGTTCCACTGGGCGTGCAGGCCGAGGCCGCCCGCCTCGCGCGGGGTCGT
Organism: Streptomyces sichuanensis; assembly: GCF_020328095.1. Lineage (NCBI taxonomy): Bacteria > Bacillati > Actinomycetota > Actinomycetes > Kitasatosporales > Streptomycetaceae > Streptomyces > Streptomyces sichuanensis. The sequence goes on along the minus strand of NZ_JAIXMK010000001.1, from coordinate 53,153 downwards.
GGTGACCGGGTCGTTCAGGTCGGACTCGGCGATGAGGAAGAGCGGCCGTCCCAGCCGGGCGGCGAGGGCGTCGACGGCGGCCGACAGCTCTGCGAGGAAGTGCTTGGGCCCGGTGTCGACCAGGGCGTGCACGGCGTCCAGGCGCAGCCCGTCGAGGCCGTAGTCGCGCAGCCAGGCCAGCGCACTGCCCGTCAGGTACGCCCGCACCTCGGCCGATCCGGGGGCGTCGAGGTTGACGGCCGCGCCCCAGGGCGTGTGGTGGGTGTCGGTGAAGTACGGCCCGTAGGCGGGCAGGTGGTTGCCCGACGGGCCCAGGTGATTGTGCACGACGTCGAGGACGACGCCCAGGCCCAGGCCGTGGGCCGTGTCCACGAAGCGCATCAGCCCGGCCGGTCCGCCGTAGGGCTCGTGCACGGCCCACGGCGCCACCCCGTCGTATCCCCAGCCGTGCCGTCCCGGGAACGGGCAGACGGGCATCAGCTCCACGTGCGTGATGCCCAGGGCGGCGAGGTGGGGCAGTCGTCCGGCCGCCGCGTCGAAGGTGCCCTCGGGCGTGAACGTGCCGACGTGCAGCTCGTAGAGCACCGCGCCCGGCAGCGGGCGGCCCGGCCAGTCGTGCCGCGGGGCGAGGCGGGAGAAGTCGACGACGGCGCCGGTCCCGTCCGGGCCGTCCGGCAGACGACGGGCGCGCGGGTCGGGCAGGACGGGCCCGCCGTCGAGGGAGAAGCCGTAGCGGGTGCCGTCCGCGGCGGGGGCCTCGCGACGCCACCAGCCGGCCCGGACGGGATCGCGTTCCATCGCGTGCGTACGGCCGTCCGCCCACAGGGCGACCCGTGCGGCCTCCGGTGCCCAAACCTCGAACAGCACGAGCGGCTCCTCCCGACTCCCGGAACTCCCGACTCCCGACGAAGGTCCCGGAGAACGTGCCGTGCTGTCCATGGTGCCGCCCCGCGGCCGCCTGCGGTACGGGCTCACGGCACGAGGTCGATGCGCTCCTGCGTGATGGGGTAGCCCGCCTTCGCGAACGTGGCCGCCATCGGGTGGTTGCCCTGGTCGGTCGCGGCGGTGATCCGCTCGGCGCCCTCGGCCACCAGGTCGTGGGTGCACTCGGCCAGCAGGTCGTAGGCATAGCCGCGGCCGCGGTGCTCGGGCACCACGCCGACGTAGCCGACGCAGGGCCCGGAGGGGTTACGGGCGGGCACGTGGATGCCGACGACCTCGCCCTCGGGCGTGCGGGCGAGCTTCCACCACTCGCGGGGCGAGGGCAGCCAGTCGAGGAAGCCCATGGCGTCGTCGAGGGCCGCCTCCAGGCCGTGCTCGGCGACGTTCCGGCGGTCGTGTTCGTCCAGGGTGCCCTGCATCGTGCGGCGTACGACGTCTCGTACGACGACGTCGGCGGGCTCCGGGCGGAACTCCAGCCGGCCGGGCCGCGCGGGCAGGCCGCAGGCGGGCGTCCATTCGTAGCGGTAGCGCTCGACCAGCGGCCGCAGCCCGCCGGCCGTGGCCGCCGCGATGCGGGCCTCGGCCGTGGCCCGTATCTCGGGCCGGTCGCGCCAGCCGGGCGGCGTCAGCAGGCTGAACTCCGCCCGGAACGGGGCAGTCCGCAGCAGGTGGGCCGCGGCCTCCGCCTCGCCCTCGGCGAAGTCGAACCAGTCGAGGACCTTGGGCTCGGTGTCGTCCGGAGCGCCCCACCAGGCGGCCCGGGCGACGACCCTGCCGTCGCGCAGCGCGACCCACGTCCAGTCGGGACGGTACTCGCCGCCCTCGTGGACGGGCACGTACGTGTGGCCGAAGGCGGCGCGGCCGACGACGGCGGGGACGGACAGGGACGTGAAGAGGGCGGTGTCGTGCTCGGTGAGTGCGCGGACGACCAGCTCTGTCATGGAACTCCTCGGGGAGGGACGGCTCCCGCACCGTAGGGCCGTCGCCCCGCGCGGTCCAACGGTTTTTCTCCGCCACCGGCGCAGGGCCCGCCGAGCGCTCGGTACGCGGTGGCCGGTACGCCGGTGGTGTCCCTGCGGGCCTGTGCGGGACGGAGGCTGACGGGGACTCAGCCGCGCCGCCCGCTCGCCGCGCACGCCACGGCCGTCGCACCCGCCGCGCAGCAGGCGGCCAGGACGAGCGCCCCGTACGGCACCTGTGCCGTCCCGCTGTGCGAGCCCGTCACCAGCCCGCTGACCGCCGCCCGCGCCGGGGAGCCCGCGGCCAGCAGCGCGGCGAAGGCCACCAGCACCGTGCCGGGCACCGCCCACGCCGTGCTGCGCAGCAACGGGCGGTTGCACAGCGCGCCCACGGCCGTGCCGAGCAGGGCGCAGACGACCGAGGTCACCAGGCCGGCCAGGACGGCCGGGCCCAGGGGGACGCCGACCCGGTGGTCGGCGCTGCGCGGGTCGCCGAGCGCGGCGACGACCGCCGTCGTGGCGGCGCCCAGCAGGACGGCGGCGAGCAGCCCGGTCAGCACCGCGGCCAGATGCACCCGCCACGGTCCGGCGACGGCAGCGGCGCAGTCCCGGGCGGAGGGCGGCTCGTTGGTGACGCACACCCGCACCAGCCAGGCGGTCACGGGCAGCAGGCCGGCGGCCGCCCAGCCGAAGGAGTCGAGGACCGGCTCGCCCGGCCTGACGCCGACGGCCACGAAGGCGACGTGGAGCAGGAGCGGCGGCAGCCAGCGGTGCGAGCGGAGCAGCAGCACGGCCTGGTACTGCAGCAGGGCGGTCATCGGTGGGGTCCCTTCCCGGTGGTCGCGTTCTCGGGTGTGCCCTGGTCGGTGATCAGGGTGCGGATGTGCCACGGCGGACGGGCGGTGAGGAGGGCGCTCAGCAGTGCGTCGGAGTGTGCCGCGCCGACGGTGAGCCGGAGCAGGGTGCGCCCCTCGTCGCCGGGCCCGGCGACGGTCTCCGCCGCGGGGTCGCCCGGCAGCCCCTGCGGCAGGGCGGCTCCGGGCGCGCCGTCGGCCTCGATCCGCACCCGGGGGCCGGACCACACCGTGGCCGTCGTTCCCACCTGCCGCAGCCGTCCCGCCTCCACCCGGTGGACGGCGTCCGCCGCCGCGGCCAGCCGGCGCGGGTCGTGGTCGACGAAGACGACCGTGCCCCCGGCGGCGACCCGGTCGGCGACGGCGCCGTCGAGTACCGTGCGGGAGGCCGGGTCGAGGCCGGTCCACGCCTCGTCGAGGACGAGCAGGCCGGGCGCCGCGAGCAGTCCCTGGGCGACGGCGACCTTCTGGCCGGTGCCCTTGGAGAGTTCCGCCAGGCGCGTCCGGCCGTGATGGCCGGCGCCGAACCGCTCCAGCCATTCCCCGGCCGCCCGTGCCGCGGCGGCGCGGCCCAGGCCGTGGACGCGGCCCATCGCCGTGAGGTAGCCGGCGGCCGTGAAGGGCAGTGCGGGCGGGAAGCGTTCGGGGACGTAGGCGGTGCGCGGCCGGTCCGTGACCCGCCCCGCGCTAGGCACGTCGATGCCCGCGATCAGCCGCAGCAGCGTGGATTTGCCGCTGCCGTTGGCGCCTTCGATCCGCAGCAGTCTGCCGGCCGGGACGTCGAGGTCCACGTCGCGCAGCACCCACGGGCCACCGAGTCCATAGCGGCGCCCGACCCCCACCAGTCTCATGGGCACCACGGTAGCGTGGGGGCGTGACCAGCTCTCCTGCCTCCGAGGACCCCCGCGACAGCGCCCCGCAGTTCGTCCTGCCGCTCGTCGTCCGCATGGAGCGGGCCGATCCGCCCGCCCGTACCGATGCCCTGGAGACGGCGGCCCGCGCGGTGCTCGTGCTGCTGTCCGACGAGCGGGCGACGGCGGAGGACGGTGCGTGGACGCAGGCCGTGCGGGACTGGCAGGACGCCCGCATCCGCAAGGTGGTCCGGCGGGCGCGCGGCGGCGAGTGGCGCAAGGCGTCGGGGCTGCCGGGCATCACGGTGACGGGGGCGGCCGCCGAGGTGCGGGTCTTCCCTCCCGTGCCGCTGGACGGCTGGCCCAAGGAGCTGGTCAAGCTGCAGGTCTCGGGCACGGATCTGGACGATCCCGAGCCGCCCGCGGCGCCGGATCCCGCCCGGCCGGTGCTGTGGCTGAACCCGGAGCTGGAGATGTCGGCGGGCAAGGCCATGGCGCAGGCCGGACACGGAGCGCAGCTGGCCTGGTGGGCGCTGGACGGGGAGGCGCGCACGGCGTGGCGCGAGGACGGCTTCGCGCTGTCCGTGCGGACGGCGGCGCCGCAGCGGTGGGCGGAGCTGACGACGAGCGGCCTGCCGGTGGTGCGGGACGCCGGCTTCACCGAGATCGCGCCCGGTTCGTGCACCGTGGTGGCAGATCATCCCTCGCTACGGAACTGTCACACGCGCCTGTGATACTGGCCCCAGAACATGTGTACTGGCGTCAGGGAGTCCGAAGTTGTCGAAGAAGCCTGTGTACCGTGCGACGAAGTCGCTGTACGGCGCGACGGCTCTGGGCTCCGTGTGCGTGGCGGCGGCACTCGTGGTGGGCCTGACCCGCGGGGAGACCGGCGGGGAGGGCCGCAAGGAGGCCGGCTCCGCGTCCTCCGCGCCGCGGGGCGGCGCGGCGACGGACGGGGCCGACGGCAAGAAGCCGGAGGAGGAGAAGTGGGACGGCAAGGTCCACGTCCTCGGTGACGGCTCGACGTCGTACACCGGCCCGCAGCCGAACGTGGCGAAGCCGGAGAAGCTGAAGCCGGGCGAGAAGCCCCCGCAGTTCGTCGTCTTCTCCTGGGACGGCGCGCTGGAGAACGACGACAAGCTCTTCTCCCACTTCCGCCAGGTCGCCAAGGCGAACAACGCCCAGATGACGTACTTCCTCACGGGCATCTACCTGCTGCCGAAGTCGGACCGGAAGAAGTACCTGCCCCCGCGTCACGACGCGGGCGAGGCCGCCATCGACTTCACCTCCGACGCGCACATCAAGGACACCCTTGAGCAGCTGAGCGGTGCGTGGCGGGAGGGCAACGAGATAGGCACGCACTTCAACGGCCACTTCTGCGGCAAGGGCGGGGGCGGCGAGTGGACCATGGACGAGTGGAAGAAGGAGATCGAGCAGTCCTACTCCTTCGTCCAGAACTGGAAGACGAACACCGGCTTCAAGAGCCTCGACCCGCTGCCCTTCGACTACAAGAAGGAGCTCGTGGGCGGCCGGGCCCCCTGCCTGGAGGGTCAGAAGACGCTGATACCCGCGGCGAAGGAGTTCGGCTGGCGCTACGACGCCAGCTCGCCCGGCGACTTCCAGCTGTGGCCGTCGAAGATCGACGGTGTCTGGAACTTCCCCCTGCAGCTGCTGCCGTATCCCAATACGGACCGCCAGGTGCTCTCCATGGACTTCAACTTTCTCTACAACCAGTCCGGTGACAACACCAACGGCGACCCGGCCAAGCGCCCCGAGTGGCAGAAGCTCACGCGCGAGGGCTACCTGAACGGTTTCGAGCGGGTCTACAACGGCAGCCGGGCGCCGCTGTTCATAGGCAATCACTTCGAGACCTGGAACGGCGGCATCTACATGAAGGCCATGGAGGACGTCATGAAGAGCGTCTGCCGCCGCGACGGGGTGCGCTGCGTCTCGTTCCGGCAGGTGGCCGACTGGCTGGACGCCCAGGACCCGAAGGTGCTGGCCAAGCTGCGGGCCCTGGACCCGGCGCAGGCGCCGGACTGGAAGACGTTCGTCAAGTAGAAGACGTCGTCGGGGAGCGGCCGGCGCGAAGCGGCCCGCCCGGGCCGCCCGCGGCCGCCCGGAGGTCTCCCCCGGGCGGCGTCCGGTGATCAGCTGCCCGGCCGGCCCATGTACTGCGTCCAGATGTCGGCCGGGTGCGTGCTGCCGCGCACGGAGGCGGGGGCGCCGCCCAGTCCGTCCAGCGGGAGGACCTCCTGCGAGGTGGGGTCGATGCGGAAGAGCGAGACGGCGGTGGCGGTGGTGCCGCGGTAGCCGGCGAACCAGGCGGACTTGTTGTCCGGCCCGGTGCCGGCCTTGCCCGCCGTGCCGGCCCCGGCGGCCTTCGCGGCCGAGCCGCTGCCGCGCTGGACGGCGTCGCGCAGCGCGTCGTCGACCGCGCGGGCGGCGCTCGCGGGCAGGGCACGCGTGGCGGTGGGCTTCTCGACGGGGACGGCGTCGCCGTTGCGGCTGAGGCCGGTGACGGAGTACGGCTCGGTGTGCATGCCCTTGGCCGCGAAGGTGGCGTAGCCGACGGCCATGCGGATGGGGCTGGGCGTGCTGGTGCCGAGGGAGAAGGCGGGCACCTTGCTGCCCAGGCTCTCGGCGAGCAGGCCGCAGTCGACGGCCGCCTTGCCGACCCGGTCCAGGCCCACGTCCATGCCCAGCTGCATGACCGGGGAGTTCACGGACTGCGAGACGGCCTCCTTCAGCGTGATCCTCCCCCAGGACTTGTTGCCGTCGTTCACGGCCTTCACGATCTTCCCGGAGCGGTCCCAGTACGGGCCCTCGGGCGTGCGCACGGCCACCTTGTCGTCGCCGTTGTAGACGGTGGCCGGGGTCACGGGGGTGCGTGTGGCGCCGCGTTCGCGCTGGATGCCGTCGCGCAGGGCGGCGGCGTAGACGAAGGGGGCGAAGGTGGTGCCGGCGGGGACGACGGTGGAGTTGGCGTCGTTGAAGCCCTGCTTGAGGTAGTCGGGGCCGCCGTGGAGGGCCACGATGCGGCCGTCGGTGGTGACGGAGGCGGCGGCGATGCGGACGTTCTTGTCGGCTTCCCGGCTCTCGGGGTCGAGCTTCCCCCGCGCCTGCCCGACGGCCTGGGTGAGGGCCTCGACGCGGCCCTTGTCGAAGGTCGTGCGGATCTGGTAGCCGCCGAGGTCGAAGTCGGCGTCGGAGACCTCGGTGTGGGCGCGGACGTAGGCCCGGGCGGTGTCGACGAGGTAGCCGGTCTGCCCGTTCAGCCCGGCGGGCCGGGGCGGGGCCTGGGGTTCGGGGAAGCGGGTGTAGCCGGCCCGCTCCTGCGGCGACAGCTTGCCGATGGCGACCATCCGGTCGAGGATCCACTCCCAGCGCTCGACGGCGCGCTCGTGGTTCTTGGCGCCGGCCGCCGGGTCGTACAGGGCCGCTCCCTTGAGGAGGGAGGCGAGGAAGGCGCCCTCGCTGACGTTCAGCTTCGAGACGTCCTTGCCGTAGTAGGCGTGGGCGGCGCGCTGGATGCCGTAGCTGCCGCGGCCGTACCAGCTGGTGTTGAGGTAGCCCTCCAGGATGTCGTCCTTGCTCATCCTGTTGTCGAGCTTGATGGCGATGAACATCTCGGTGAGCTTGCGGCTGAGCGTCTGCTGCTGGTTCAGGTAGGCGTTCTTCACGTACTGCTGGGTGATGGTCGAGCCGCCCTGGGTGTCGCCGCCGGTGACCATCCGGGTGACGGCGCGCATCATGCCGCTGGGCGAGACGCCGCTGTCGGAGTAGAAGGTCTCGTTCTCGGCGGCGAGGGCCGCCCAGCGCACCTTCTCGGGGACCTTGTCGAGGGCGGTGTCCTGCCGGTCGACGGGGCCCGTGCGGGCCATCTCGGAGCCGTCGGCCCAGTAGTAGACGTTGTCCTGCTGGGTGGCGAAGGCGTTGAGGTCCTCGGGTATCTCGGTGGTCGCGTAGAGGACCCCCACGGTGACGGCGAGCGCGCCGACGACGGTGCCGAGGAGTCCGAGCGCCTGGCGCCAGGACGGTATCCAGCGACGGGCTCCGGTGCGCCCGGGGCGGGGGTAGGCGGGGCGCAGCCGCTTCAGGAACGCCCGGCGGGGCGCCTCCCGCCGGCGGCGACCCTGGGCAGAGGCCGAATACTTGCTGATATATGACCCACTCTGTCCCCTTTTGCCTGCCATGCCCCGCCTCGCCCGAACGCCTGTCTCTACGTATTCCGCTCGATAATGCGGCGAGTCTGCCATAACCGGAACCTGAAGGTCCGTCAGGTCGCCGCGAGGCAGGGGATTCCTCTACACTTCTGTAGAGGTAAAGAAAAGATCAAGAGAAGGAACGCACCGAAGACATGGCAACGCCCACACCCGCCGTCGCCGTGCGCCAGGGCCGGCGCCGGGCGAGCGGAGCCCTGGAGGGCGAGGTCCTCGCCGCACTGCAGCGGGCGGGCGCACCGCTGACCCCGCGCGAGGTCCAGGCCACGCTTCCGGGCGAGCTGACCTACAGCACGGTGGTCACCATCCTCTCCCGCCTGCACGGCAAGGAGGTGCTCACCCGCACCCCCCGCGGCCGCGCCTACGCCTACGCACCCCTCACCGACGAAGCCGGCCTCGCCGCCCGCCGGATGCACAAGATCCTCGACGGCCGCACCGACCGCGAGGTCGTCCTGAGCCGCTTCGCCGACGGCCTGACGGAGGCGGACGCGGAACTCCTGCGCCACCTCCTCACCGACGGAGTCCCCCGCCCGCGGTAGGGGCCGACCGAGAGGCCGGGCCGGGCCGGGCCAAGCGGGCTCAGGCCGGCATCGCCCTAGGCGCCGAGCCAGACGCGGCGGTTGCGGGCGACGGTGTGGATGCGGTCCACCCGTTCCGGGTGGAGCACCCCGTCCAGCGTGCCGAGGTCCGCCACCTCGCGCTCCCGCAGTACCCGCACGTCCTCCAGCGGGGCCGCCACCTCGACCTCCGCGGCGCCGACCAGAACGAGCACCGGCTGCACCCGCACCAGGAAGCCGCAGCCGCGCGAGAGCACCAGCGACGACCGCGCCGCATCCCGCCGGGCCCGGCGCACGTACGGGCACGGCCGTCGCTCCCCCGCCGCACCCGCCGGCACGTCGCCGCCGACCGCGACCGTCGCCCCGCCGGCCCGCTCCGCCTCGACGCAGAAGACGCCGCCGGGGCCGATCAGCAGGTGCGGGATCACCGCCTCCCCCGGCAGCACGATGGAGTGCACCACCTCCCAGCCGCCCGCCGCCAGCCCGTCCAGCTCCGACCCGACGCACTGCTGCGCCTCCAGCGCCCGGCGCCAGTCGTCCTCCACCGGCCGCCGGCCGAGCAGCCGCGCCAGCAGCAGGCCGAAACGGCCGGTCCGCGAGGCGTCGAGCCGTGCGCGCAACGCCTCCCCCGGCCGGTTCGGCGCGAGGTCGTCGTCGGGTGGCAGGAAGAGCCTCTCGGGGTCGTAGCGCCTTCCGCCCGCGCCCCTCTTCGATTGCGGCCGCTCGCCCACGCCCATCACCCCCCACCGCCATATTGCCGCAGAAGCGCGGGAACCAACCCATTCGTCCGGCCGTTGAACCGAGCGAGGCCCCGCGGCATCCCCCCGTCCGCGGGGCCTCGCCATGCCCGGGCCCGGCCGGCCCCGCCGTCGCCGGAGCACCCGCCGGCGGCTGACGCGTTCGGGCGCTTCGGGCCCGACATCGCCCCACGGTGCTTTACTTCATGATCCGATAACCGAATTATCCCTTTTGCCGTATTGCATATTGAAGGGATAGGGCCCAGTGAGAGCAGCTGCCCTGTACGGAACCATCGGATCCCTGATCCTCACCGGACTCACCGGCCTCCCCAGCACCCCGGCCCACGCCCTCGATCCCGGCCGCGCCGAAGCGCGCGGCGTGGCCCTGGCCGCCCGGCAGGCCGCCGACAAGGGCATCGACTTCGGGACCTGCCCCGCCGTCGAGGGCCTCAACGACACCGTGGAGTGCGGCACCGTCTCGGTGCCGTTGGACTACGCGCACCCGCACGGCAAGCACATCTCCCTCACCGTCAGCCGGTCCCGCGCCGGCGGCGGCGACGCGGAGCGCCGGGGCGCGATCGTCTTCAACCCCGGCGGGCCGGGCGGCAACGGCATGTTCTACCCCCTGCTGGCCGGCCTGCCCCAGTGGCGCAACATCGCCGACGCCTACGACATCGTCGGCTACGCCCCGCGCGGCGTCGGCCGCTCCGCCCCGCTGTCCTGCGTGAACCCCGCCGCCTTCGTCAAGGGCCCGACCGACGCCCCACAGCACCCCACCGCCGCGTACAAGAAGCGGCAGCTCGCCAAGGCCCGCGCCTACGCCCGGGGCTGTGCCCGCCGGGGCGGCGCCGGGCTGCGGCACTTCACCAGCCTCAACAACGCCCGCGACCTCGACGTCCTGCGGGCCGCGCTCGGCGAGAAGAAGCTGACCTTCATGGGAGCGTCCTACGGCACCTACTTCGGCGCCCTGTACGCCTCCCTCTTCCCCACGCACGTGCGCCGCATGGTCTTCGACAGCATCGTCAACCCCGACCCCCGCAAGATCTGGTACGGCAACAACCTCGACCAGTCGGCCGCCTTCGAGCGGCGCTGGGCCGACTGGCGGCGCTGGGTGGCCCGCCACCACGCCGTCTACCACCTGGGCCGCACCCCCCAGGAGGTGCTGGCCTCGTACGAGAAGGCGAGCCGGCAGCTGCAGAAGCGGCCCGCCGGCGGCACCGTCGGCCCCGCCCAGATGCAGGGCGCCTTCCTGAAGTCCGGGTACACCGACAGCCACTGGGCACGCGACGCGCGGGCGCTCTCCGCCTACCTGCGCGGCGAGGACGGGCCGCTGATCACGCTCGCCGCACCCGACGCGGCCTCCGCCCGGGCCGCCGAGAACGAGAACGCCGTCTACACCGTCGTCGAGTGCAACGACGCCTCCTGGCCCGGGGCCTGGGAGACGTGGGACCGCGACAACTCCCGGCTCGCCAGGAAGGCACCGTTCGAGACGTGGAGCAACGCGTTCATGAACCTGCCGTGCGCCTTCTGGAAGGGCCCCCGGCAGCGGCCGCTCGACGTGCGGATCGGGCGCGGCTCCGGCCTGCCGCCCACGCTGCTGCTGGCCGCCGAGCGGGACGCGGCCACACCGTACAAGGGCGCGCTGGAGCTCCAGCGCCGGATCGCGCGCTCGGTGCTGGTCACCGAGCGCGGCGCGGGCACGCACGGCATCGGCGGCGGACCCAACGCCTGTGTGAACCGCTACCTGGAGGACTACCTGCTCGACGGCCGGCTCCCGGCGCGCCGCACCTACTGCGGCCCGCGCCCCGAGCCCCGCGCGATCGGCTGAACCGGGGCAGACTCCCAAAACTCCCGGAAACGCACTGCGCCGGCCCCGCCCGAAACGGGCGGGGCCGGCGCATGCACTGCCGGCGTCAGGAGCCCAGGGCTCAGGCGAGCCCCGCCACCAGGTCCGCCACGGCCTTACGGCGACCGGTGCTGCATCTCCCGGGGGACAACCCCCGGACCCCCGGCCGGACCGGGCGAACCGCCTGACTCAGGCGAGCCCCGCCACCAGATCCGCCACGGCCTTACGGCGACCCGTGTAGAACGGGACCTCTTCGCGCACGTGCATCCGCGCCTCGGAGGCCCGCAGGTGGCGCATGAGGTCGACGATGCGGTAGAGGTCGTTGGCCTCGAAGGCCAGGATCCACTCGTAGTCGCCCAGCGAGAACGAGGCGACCGTGTTGGCCCGGACGTCCGGGAAACCGCGCGCCATCTTGCCGTGGTCCGCGAGCATCCGGCGGCGGTCCTCGTCGGGCAGCAGGTACCAGTCGTAGGAGCGCACGAAGGGATAGACGCTCACGTAGTCGCGGGGCGTCTCGTCGGCGAGGAACGCCGGGATGTGCGACTTGTTGAACTCGGCAGGGCGGTGCAGCGCCATGTTCGACCACACCGGCTCCAGCGCACGGCCGAGCCGGGTGCGGCGGAAGAGGTTGTACGCCTCCTGGAGGGCGTCCGAGGTCTCGGAGTGCCACCAGATCATCACGTCCGCGTCGGCCCGCAGACCCGACAGGTCGTACGTGCCGCGCACCGTGACGTCCTTCTCGGCGAGCGCGGCGAAGAGCTCCTCGACCTCGTCGGCGTAGCCGGCGCGGTCCTCCGGCAGCACGTCGCGCAGCTTGAACACCGACCAGAGGGTGTAGCGGATGACCTCGTTGAGGTCCTTGGCCTTCTTGCCGGCGTTCGGCGTCTTCCCAGGGGCGTCAGTCATGTCCCTATTCTCCCCCCTGCCCCTCGGCGCCCGGAGCCAGGGTGGCCAGTAGCTCGTCGGCGGCCCGGCGGCCACTGGAAATGCAGGCCGGGATGCCCACGCCGTCGTAGGCCGCGCCGCAGACCCGCAGGCCGGACAGGCGCGAGACGTGCTCGCGGATGCGGGCGACACGGCCGAGGTGGCCCACGGGGTACTGCGGCAGCCCACGGGTCCAGCGGGTGACGCGGGTGTCCACCGGCGTGGCGCCGAGCCCCACCGCCTCGCCGAGGTCCTTCAGCGACATCGCCACCAGCTCGGCGTCCTCGCGCTGCAGGTCCCCCTCGTCGCCGAACCGCCCGATCGAGGTACGCAGGACGAAGAGGTCCGGGTCGGCGTCCGCGTTCCAGCGCCACTTGTTGCTGGAGAACGTGGACGCCTTGATCTTCCGGCCGTCGACCGGGGGCACGAGGAAGCCGCTGCCGTGCAGCAGTCCTTCGACCTCGGAGCGGCGGAAGGCCATGGTCACCAGGGCCATGGAGGCGTACTCGACGGCGGCGAGCTCGGCGGAGGCGGCGGGCGAGAGGCGGGCGAGCACCCGCCCGGCCTCGGGGGCGGGTGTGGCGAGGACGACGCCGTCGGCCTCGATCGACCAGTCCGACGACCGCACGTCCCAGCCGTGGCCCTCGGCCCACCCCAGGTCGTGCACGTGCGCATTGGGGATGATCTCCACACCGCCCGCGCGCAGGGCGTCCGCCACGGCACCGGGCAGCGTGCCGATGCCGCCCTCGATGCCCATGAAGACCGGGCCGCCGGCCGCCGGCCGGGCGGCGGCGCGCGCCTGGGCCTCGCGCACGCCCTCGATCAGCGAGCGGTGGGTGCGGGCGATCTCGAAGAGCTGCGGGACCGCCGCCCGCATCGAGATCCGGTAGGGGTCGCCCGCGTACACACCGCCGAGCAGGGGCTCCACCAGCCGGTCGACGACCTCGCGGCCCATCCGCCCGGCTACGTACGCGCCGAGGGCGACGTCGTCGCCGACCTCGGTGCGCGGCAGCTCGGCGTCCCGGGCGACGCGGGCGACGCCCTCCTCGGAGAGCACCCCGGACGCGGCCAGGGGGGAGAGGTCTCCGGGCACGCCCATCATGTGACCCGTGGGCATCGGACGCAGGCCGCCGCGCGACCAGATCCTCGCCGTGGCGGTGGCCGGGGACTGCAGCCGGTCGTCGAGGCCGACCGCGCGGGCCAGCTCGACGGCCTCCGGCCGCCGCGCGAGCATCGACTCGGCGCCCAGGTCGACGGGCACGCCCGCGATCTCCCCGGAGTGCAGCTTGCCGCCGAGGCGGGCCGAGTCCTCCATGAGGGTCACGCGTGCACCGCCCTCCAGCAGCCGGTGGGCGGCCGCCAGGCCGGAGATCCCGCCGCCGATGACCACCACGTGCCGCGAAGAGGGGTGCGCTTGGCTCATGACCCCACTGTCTCAAATCCCCACGAGGCGCCCGTCGGCACCCCATTGACAGCTCCCCGTGCCCCGCCGAGACTCGCGCGCACACGACCGTCCCACCGTCCCACCCGTCACGAACGTTTACGGAGACCCCATGAACGACCGCATCCGGGATGTGTACATCGTCGACGCCGTCCGCACCCCGGTCGGCAAGTACGGCGGCGCCCTGTCCTCCGTACGCCCCGACGACCTCGCCGCGCACGTCGTGCGCGCCCTGGTGGGCCGGGCCCCCGGGCTGGACCCGGCCCGCATCGACGACGTCGTCCTCGGCAACGCCAACGGCGCGGGCGAGGAGAACCGCAACGTCGCCCGCATGGCCGTGCTGCTCGCCGGCCTTCCCGTCACCGTGCCCGGCGCCACCGTCAACCGGCTGTGCGCCTCCGGCATGGAGGCGGTCGTGCAGGCGTACCGGGCCGTCGCGCTCGGCGACGCGTCCGTGGTGGTCGCGGGCGGGGTGGAGTCGATGAGCCGGGCGCCCTGGGTGCTGCCCAAGCCGGAACGGGCCTTCCCCGCCGCCCACCAGGAGCTGTACTCGACGACGCTCGGCTGGCGCATGACCAACCCGGCCATGCCGCCGCAGTGGACGGTCTCCCTGGGCGAGGGCGCCGAACTGATCGCCGACAAGCACGGCATCACCCGTGAGCAGCAGGACGCGTTCGCGTTCGCGAGCCATGAGAAGGCGGCGCGGGCCTGGAAGGACGGGGCCTACGAGGCCGAGGTCGTGCCGCTGCCCGGCGTGGACCTCGCGCGGGACGAGTCCATCCGCGACACCACCTCGCCGGAGGCCCTCGCCGCCCTGAAGCCCGCCTTCCGCAAGGCCGGCGGCACGGTCACGGCGGGCAACTCCTCGCCGCTCAACGACGGCGCCGCCGCGCTGCTCCTGTGCGACGAGGAGGGGCTTCGGGCCACCGGCCGCGAGCCCCTGGCCCGGGTGCGGGCGACGGCGGTCACCGGCATCGAGCCGGACCTCTACGGACTGGGACCGGTCGAGGCGGTGCGGCGGGCGCTGGCCAAGGCGGGCCGGTCCTTCGCGGACGTGACGCACTTCGAGCTGAACGAGGCGTTCGCGGCCCAGGCGCTCGGCTGCTTCGCCGAGTGGCCCGGCCTCGACCCGGACGTCGTCAACCGGCGGGGCGGCGCCATCGCCATCGGCCACCCGCTGGGCTGCTCGGGCGCCCGTCTGACGGGCTCGCTCGCCCACCAGCTCGCGGCGGCGGGCTCCGGCACGGGCCTGGCGGCGCTGTGCATCGGCGTGGGGCAGGGGCAGGCGCTGGTCCTGGAGCGCTGAGCAGGGTGACGGCCCGTCAGCCGGGCGGCGGGCGAACGGTCTTTCTCCGGGCGGCGCGCGGAACGTAACGTGACCCGCACGACCGGCGAGAGGACGGGGACGCGATGACGCAACGGCGGCTGGTGGTCATCGGGGGCGACGCCGCGGGCATGTCGGCGGCCTCCCGGGCCCGCAGGCTCCGGGGCCCGGAGCAGCTGGCGATCACGGCGTTCGAGCGCGGCGGCTTCGCCTCGTACTCGGCGTGCGGGATCCCGTACTGGGCCGGCGGGGTGGTCGACGGCCCGGACGCGCTGATCGCCCGTACCCCGGCGGAGCACCGCGAGCGCGGCATCGACCTGCGCATGCGGACCGAGGTCACCGAGATCGACCCGGACCGGCAGCGGGTACGGGCCCGGGACCTGGAGTCCGGCCGGGAGCGGTGGCACGGCTACGACGACCTGGTCGTCGCGACGGGCGCCCGGCCGCTGCGCCCGCCGCTGGAGGGCATCGACGCCCCGGGCGTGCACGGCGTGCAGACCCTCGGCGACGGGCAGATGCTCCTCGACGGCCTCCGGGGCGCCCAGGGGCGCCGGGCCGTCGTCATCGGCGCCGGCTACATCGGCGTGGAGATGGCCGAGGCGCTCACCCGGCGGGGTTACGCCGTGACGATCGTCGAACGCGCCGCGCAGCCGATGTCCACCCTCGACCCGGACATGGGCGCCCTGGTCCGCGAGGCCCTGTGCGGCATGGGCATCGAGGTGGTGACGGACGCCGCCGTCACCGGCGTGGCCACCGGGCCGGACGGGCGGGTGGCCGCGGTCGCCACGAAGGACCGGGAGTACCCGGCGGACGTGGTCGTCCTCGGTCTGGGCGTCCGGCCGGAGACCTCGCTGGCCGAGGCCGCCGGGCTGCCGCTCGGCACGTCGGGCGGGCTGCTGACGGACCTGGCGATGCGGGTGCGCGGACACGGCGACGTCTGGGCGGGCGGCGACTGCGTCGAGGTCCTCGACCTCGTCTCGGGCCGCACCCGGCACATCGCCCTGGGCACGCACGCCAACAAGCACGGCCAGGTGATCGGCACCAACGTGGGCGGGGGTTACGCGACGTTCCCGGGGGTGGTGGGAACGGCCGTCAGCAAGGTGTGCGACCTGGAGATCGCCCGCACCGGCCTGCTGGAGGAGCAGGCCACGGCGGTGGGCCTGGCCTTCCACGCCGTGACCGTCGAATCGACCAGCCGCGCCGGCTACTACCCGGGCGCCGCCCCGATGACGGTCAAGATGCTGGCCGAACGCCGCACCGGACGCCTGCTGGGCGTGCAGATCGTGGGCCGCGAGGGCGCGGCGAAGCGGGTCGACGTGGCGGCGGTGGCGCTGACCGCGCGCATGACGGTGGACCGGATGACGGCGCTGGATCTGGGCTACGCGCCGCCGTTCTCTCCCGTGTGGGACCCGGTACTGGTCGCGGCCCGCAAGGCCGCCGCGGTGGTGGCGGAGGGGTGACCTTTCCCCTCCCCGCCCTTCCCCAGCTACCGCTGGGAGGTGCCCCCATCCCGAAACCGGGGGCGGGCCCCGGCCCCCGACCGCGCTGCGCGCGGTGTCCTCAAACGCCGGACGGGCTGGATTTTCCGCCGGCCCGGGCAACGATCAAGCCCGTCCGGCGTTTGAGGACCGGGGTCCGGGGCGGAGCCCCGGTCAGCCCCCTACCGCGCCGTCCGCTCGTGCACGTACTGCACCAGGTGCGTCAACGCGTCCGGGTCCATCGCCGGCATCACACCATGCCCCAGATTGAAGACGTGCCCCTCCAGCCCCCGCGCCGCCGCAAGGACCTCGTCCGTCTTCGCCTCCACCGCCTCCCGCGGAGCGAAGAGCACCGCCGGGTCCAGGTTCCCCTGCAGTGCCTTGCCCGGCCCGACCCGCTTGGCGGCCTCGTCCAGCGGGACCCGCCAGTCGACGCCCACCACGTCCGCGCCGGCCTCGCCCATGAGGCCGAGGAGCTCGCCGGTGCCCACGCCGAAGTGGATGCGCGGCACGCCGTACTCCGCGACGGCGTCGAAGACCTTGGCCGAGGCGGGCATCACGTAGCGCCGGTACTCGGCGGGGGCGAGCGCGCCCGCCCAGGAGTCGAAGAGCTGGACGGCGGACGCCCCGGCCTCGATCTGGACGCGCAGGAAGGCGGCGGTGATGACGGACAGCCGCTCCACCAGCTCGGCCCACAGCTCCGGGTCGCCGTACATCATGGCCTTGGTGTTCTCGTACGTCCGCGACGGGCCGCCCTCGACGAGGTAGCTGGCCAGCGTGAACGGGGCCCCGGCGAAGCCGATCAGCGGCGTGGCGCCGAGTTCGGCGGTGAGCATGCCGACGGCCTCGGTGACATAGGGGACGTCGGAGGGGTCGAGGGGGCGCAGCCGCTCCAGGTCGGCGCGGGTGCGGACCGGTTGGGCGACGACCGGGCCGACGCCGGGCTTGATGTCGAGGTCGACGCCGATGGCCTTCAGCGGCACCACGATGTCGCTGAAGAAGATGGCGGCGTCGACGCCGTGGCGGCGCACCGGCTGCAGGGTGATCTCGGTGACGAGCTCGGGCCGCATGCAGGACTCCAGCATGGGGATGCCCTCACGGACCTTGCGGTACTCGGGGAGCGAGCGGCCGGCCTGGCGCATGAACCAGACGGGGGTGTGCGGGACGGGTTCGCGGCGGCAGGCCCGCAGGAACGCCGAATCGTGTACCGCTTCCTGTGCCGCGGTGCGGCCGGTCTGCTGCTGGCTGCGCTCACTCATGCCCCAAATCTTCGCACGGGCCGAACGAGTGACCCGCCCGTGTGGGTGTCCTCCGCGGAACCGCGGGTTGTTCCGCCTAGTCTTCCGGGCATGGCTGCGGCGCAGGGACACCTCTCGGACGGTCCGGACGACGCGGATGGGGAGGAGACCCCGTCCGTCTTCCGGCAGGCGGTCGCGGGGCTGCAAGGGGTACGCCTGCGGCCGGAGATCGAGCTGGACGCGACTCCGCCGCCCCAGCGGCTCGCGCCGTACTCCTACGCGCTGGAGGCGGCGGTCGTCGTGGACGACGAGGAGCTGGCGGACGGGCGGCTGATCCTGCTGCACGACCCGGCGGGGCACGAGGCGTGGGGCGGTACGTTCCGGCTGGTGACGCTGGTGCACGCGGAGCTGGAGCCGGAGATGGCGACGGACCCGCTGCTGCCGGAGGTGTGCTGGTCCTGGCTGACGGGCGCGCTGGAGGCGCGCCGGGTGCCGTACTCCGCGCCGAGCGGCACGGTGACGCGTGCGAGCTCGCACTACTTCGGCGGGCTGCGGGAGCGGGAGCCGTCGACGCGGATCGAGATCCGGGCGTCGTGGTCGCCGGCCCCGGCGAAGGGCCCGGTGGCCGCCGCGGGCGCGGCCGCGCAGGTGCCGGACACGGCGGCGCACCTGTCGGCGTGGTGCGACCTGCTGTGCCAGATCGCGGGGCTGCCGCCGGGTGGCGCACCGGAGGCGGGGATCGTGACGCTGCCGCAGCGGCGGGGGCCGCACAGCAGCCGCTGAGCCGTCGCACGGCGGGCGCACCGCTGGGGCCACCGGGGCTGACCTGCGGTGATGTGGCGTGGGAGGGCCGTTCCGGGTGTCAGGGGATGCACAAGTTGATCGGGCAATCGTCTGAATTGCCCGAATTGTTACTCATCAATTCGTGATCATTCCCTAAAGCCGGGACGTTTCATTGCCGAAGGACCTTGTGACCCTTCCCACACGGATCGCCCCGGCTTATCCCCAAGTCGGCACCGGTCCCCGCCACTCCCCCCATGGAGGCCTGGTGTCCGTTCTCCTTGAGCAACCCGCTAGCCTCGCCTACCGCCCGAACAAACCGACCGCCATGGTCGTCGTCGCGGACCCCCGGGTCCGCTCGACCGTCACGCGCCACCTGTGGGCGCTGGGCGTGCGCGACGTGATCGAGGCGTCGTCCATCGCGGAGGCCCGGCCGCGCATCGGCAGCCCGCGCGACATCTGTGTCGCCGACGTCCACCTTCCCGACGGTTCCGGCCTGACACTGCTCTCCGAGACCCGTGCCGCGGGCTGGCCCAACGGTCTGGCCCTCTCCGCCGCCGACGACATCGGCGCCGTGCGCAACGCACTGGCGGGCGGAGTCAAGGGCTACGTCGTCACCGGCACCCGTACCAACCTCGGCGTCCCCGGCCGTCCCGGAGCCGCCCCCATCGGCTCGGCCGCCGCCCGCATGCAGCGGCGCCCGCCGGGCGCCCCCGGCCACCCCGGTGGCTACCGCGAGCTGTCGGGGCGTGAGGTGGAGGTGTTGCGGCTGGTGGCGGAGGGCCAGTCCAACAAGGCCATCGGCGTCTCGATGGGACTCTCGGCACTCACCGTCAAGAGCCACCTCGCCCGCATCGCCCGCAAGCTCGGCACGGGGGACCGGGCCGGGATGGTGGCGGTGGCACTGCGCACCGGCATCATCCACTGACCGCATCCACCGACCGCGGGATTCCGCGCCGCGCCCGTCGCCGGAACGTTCCGGCGACGGGCGCTTGCCATCCACAGATACCCTTGACCAGTGACCGACGCCCAAGAGACCGCAGCAGACACGACACTGCGAACCACCGGGGGCGCCCCCCCGGACGACGTCGATTCGGCGCCGATTCCCCTGCTGGAGCCACGGGAGGGCATGCCCCCGGTCGTCGCCGACGCCGAGGCCCTGGCCTCCGTCGTCGCGGCCTTCGCCGCGGGCACCGGACCCGTCGCCGTCGACGCCGAGCGCGCCTCCGGCTACCGCTACGGCCAGCGCGCCTACCTCGTCCAGCTGCGCCGCGAGGGCGCGGGCACCGCACTGATCGACCCGGTCGGCTGCCCCGACCTGTCCGCCCTCGGCGAGGCCATCGGCGACGCCGAGTGGGTGCTGCACGCCGCCACCCAGGACCTGCCCTGCCTGCGCGAGATAGGGATGACCCCGGCCCGGCTCTTCGACACGGAGCTGGCGGGACGGCTCGCGGGCTTCGCGCGCGTCGGGCTCGGCGCCATGGTCGAGAACGTCCTGGGCTACGCCCTGGAGAAGGGCCACTCCGCCGTCGACTGGTCCACCCGCCCGCTGCCCGAGCCCTGGCTGCGCTACGCCGCGCTCGACGTGGAGCTGCTCGTCGACCTGCGCGACGCGCTGGAGGAGGAGCTGGACCGGCAGGGCAAGCTGGAGTGGGCCCGCCAGGAGTTCGACGCCATCGCCTCCGCGCCGCCCGCCCCGCCCCGCAAGGACCCCTGGCGCCGCACCTCCGGCATGCACAAGGTGCGCCGGCGCCGGCAGATGGCCGTGGTGCGCGAGCTGTGGACCGCGCGCGACCACATCGCGCAGCGCCGCGACGTCTCGCCCGGCAAGGTGCTCGGTGACGCCGCGATCGTCGAGGCCGCCCTCAGCGTCCCGCCGAACGTGCACGCGCTCGCCGCGCTCCCCGGCTTCGGGCACCGCATGAGCCGCAAGCAGCTGGAGCAGTGGATGGCCGCGGTGGACCGGGCCAAGGCGCTGCCGGACGCCGAGCTGCCGCAGCCCGGCCAGCCGCTGACCGGCCCGCCGCCGCCGCGCGCGTGGGCGGACAAGGACCCCGTGGCGGCGGCCCGCCTGTCGGCCGCCCGCACCGCGGTCTCGGAGCTGGCCGAGCGGCTGACGATGCCGCAGGAGAACCTGATCACGCCGGACACGGTGCGGAGGCTGTGCTGGGAGCCGCCGAAGCCGGCGACGCCGGAGGCCGTTGCGGAGGTCCTCTCCGCGCACGGTGCGCGGGCGTGGCAGGTGGAGCAGGTGACCCCCGTGCTGGTGAAGGCCCTCACGGAGGCATCGGCCTGACCCGAGGCCGTTTCGGGGCCCCGGTCCCGCCCTTTCACCGTTTCTTGTCCTCTTCTTGTCCTCAATCGCCGGCCGGGCTGGATTTTCCAGCCCGGCCGGCGATTGAGCACCCGGGTCCGGGGCGGAGGCCCGTGCAAGGGCGCCGCACCGCGGAATGTGACCTTCGCCGCTCCCGCCGGAGGGTCTGGGCAGCATGGTTACCCGCAAGTAGCATGACGGTGTCAGCCCGCACCGCGGCGGAGCCGTATCGGCATGCCCGCGCGCAGCGATCCGCACCTGGAGGAGAGCCAACGTGCCTCGTACCGCTAGGGACGTCGTTTTCGTCGACGGCGTCCGCACCCCGTTCGGCAAGGCGGGCCCGAAGGGCATCTACCACGAGACCCGCGCCGACGACCTGGTCGTCAAGTGCATCCGGGAGCTGCTGCGCCGCAACCCGGACCTCGACCCGGCCCGCATCGACGAGGTCGCCATCGCCGCGACCACGCAGATCGGCGACCAGGGGCTGACGCTGGGCCGTACCGCCGGCATCCTCGCGGGCCTCCCGCAGTCGGTGCCCGGTTACTCCATCGACCGCATGTGCGCCGGCGCCATGACCGCCGTGACGGCCGTCTCGGGCGGCGTCGCCCTCGGTGCGTACGACATCGCCCTCGCCGGCGGCGTCGAGCACATGGGCCGTCACCCCATGGGCGAGGGCGTCGACCCCAACCCGCGCTTCGTCTCGGAGAAGCTGGTCGACGAGTCCGCCCTGTTCATGGGCATGACCGCGGAGAACCTGCACGACCGCCTCCCGCACATCACCAAGCAGCGCGCCGACGAGTACGCGGTCCGCAGCCAGGAGAAGGCCGCCAAGGCGTACGCCGACGGCAAGATCCAGGCCGACCTGGTGCCGATCTCCATCCGCCGCACGTCCCCCGAGGGCGGCGAGACGGGCTGGGGCCTGGCCACCGCCGACGAGCCGATGCGCCCGGGCACCACGCTGGCCAACCTGGCCGGCCTGAAGACCCCCTTCCGTCCGCACGGCCGGGTCACCGCGGGCAACGCCGCCGGTCTCAACGACGGTGCCACCGCCTCCCTGATCGCGGCCGAGGACGTGGCCCGCGAGCTGGGCCTGCCGGTCAAGATGCGCCTGGTCTCCTACGCCTTCGCCGGCGTGGAGCCCGAGGTCATGGGCATCGGCCCGGTCCCGGCCACCGAGAAGGCGCTCGCCAAGGCGGGCCTGTCGATCGACGACATCGGCCTGTTCGAGATCAACGAGGCGTTCGCCGTCCAGGTGCTCTCGCTGCTGGACCACTACGGCATCGCCGACGACGACCCGCGCGTCAACCAGTACGGCGGCGCCATCGCCTTCGGTCACCCGCTGGCCTCCTCCGGCGTGCGTCTGATGACGCAGCTGGCCCGCCAGTTCGAGGAGCAGCCGCACGTCCGCTACGGCATCACCTCGATGTGCGTCGGCTTCGGCATGGGCGGCACGGTCATCTGGGAGAACCCGCACTTCGACGGAGGCAACAAGTGAGCACCACCGCTGAGCTCCTGAAGGGCGCGGCCGAGCTGTTCCCCGACGAGGTCGTCACCCAGGCGCACGTGCGCCACCTCGACCTCCCCGGCGCCGGGCGCTTCGCGCTCATCACGCTGGACAACGGCTTCGACCACACCAAGCCGACCACCTTCGGCCCGAAGTCCCTCGCGAACCTCAACACCGCGATCGACCAGGTCGAGGCCGAGGCGAAGGCCGGCGAGATCGTGGGCGCCGGCCTGACCGGCAAGCCGTTCATCTTCGCCGTCGGCGCCGACCTCAAGGGCGTCGAGCTGCTGAAGCGCCACGAGGACGCGCTGGCCATCGGCAAGGGCGGCCACGACGTCTTCAAGCGCCTGTCCTCGCTGGGCGTGCCGACCTTCGCGTACTACAACGGTGCCGCGATGGGCGGCGGCGTCGAGGTCGGTCTGCACTGCACCTACCGCACGGTCTCGGCCGCGGTCCCGGCGTTCTCCCTGCCCGAGGTCTTCCTCGGCCTGGTGCCCGGCTGGGGCGGCTGCGCGCTGCTGCCGAACCTCATCGGCGCGGACCGCGCGGTCTCGGTCATCATCGAGAACTCGCTCAACCAGAACCGTCAGCTCAAGGGCAAGCAGGTCTTCGAGCTCGGCATCGCCGACGCCCTCTTCGAGGGTGCGGACTTCCTGGAGCAGTCGCTGCTGTGGACGGCGTCCGTCCTCAAGGGCGAGACCGAGGTCGTCCGGGCCGAGATCGACCGCGGCGAGGCATGGGACCAGGCCGTCGAGCGCGGCCGTTTCATCGCCGACTCCAAGGTGCACGGCGCGGCCCCGGCCGCCTACCGCGCGCTGGACATCATCGCCGCCGCCAAGAACGGCGACCTGCGCCAGGGCTTCGACGCGGAGGACCAGGCCCTCGCGGACCTGATCATGGGCGGCGAGCTGCGCAGCGGCATCTACGCCTTCAACCTGGTGCAGAAGCGCGGCAAGCGCCCCGCGGGCGCCCCGGACAAGTCCCTCGCGCGCCCGGTCAACAAGGTCGGCGTCGTCGGTGCCGGTCTGATGGCCTCCCAGCTGGCGCTGCTGTTCGCCCGCCGCCTTGAGGTGCCGGTCGTGCTGACCGACATCGACCAGGAGCGCGTGGACAAGGGCGTGGGCTACGTCCACGGCGAGATCGACAAGCTGCTGCTCAAGGGCCGCATCAACCAGGACAAGGCCAACCGCCTCAAGGCCGCGGTGACCGGCTCGCTGGACAAGGCCGCCGCCTTCGGCGACGCGGACTTCGTCATCGAGGCCGTCTTCGAGGAGATGGGCGTCAAGCAGCAGGTGTTCGCCGAGGTCGAGGCGGTCGTGCCCGAGCACGCCATCCTCGCCACCAACACCTCCTCGCTGTCGGTCACCGAGATGGCCTCGAAGCTCAAGCACCCCGAGCGGGTCGTGGGCTTCCACTTCTTCAACCCCGTCGCGATCCTCCCGCTGCTGGAGATCGTGCGCGGCGAGCGGACCGACGAAGCCGCGCTGGCCACGGCCTTCGGCGTCGCCAAGAAGCTGAAGAAGACCGCGGTGCTGGTGAAGGACGCCCCGGCGTTCGTCGTCAACCGCATCCTGGTCCGCTTCATGGGCGAGATCCAGAACGTCATCGACGAGGGCACCCCGGTGGCCACCGCCGAGAAGGCCGTCGAGCCGCTCGGTCTGCCGATGTCCCCGCTGGTGCTCCTGGAGCTGGTCGGCCCGGCGATCGGCCTGCACGTCTCCGAGACGCTGCACGGCGCCTTCCCCGAGCGCTTCACGGTCTCCCCCAACTTGGCCGCCGTGGTCAAGGCGGGCAAGCGCGGCTTCTACGTCTACGACTCCGGGAAGCCGGAGCTGGACCCCGAGGTCGCCGCGCTCCTCGTCCAGGGCGACACCGTCCTGACGGAGGAGCAGGTCCGCGCCCGCGTCCTGGACGCGGTCGCGCAGGAGATCGGCCTGATGCTCGACGAGGGCGTCGTCGCCGAGGCCCAGGACATCGACCTGTGCCTGATCACGGGCGCCGGCTGGCCCTTCCACCTGGGTGGCATCACGCCGTACCTGGACCGTGAGGGCGTCTCCGAGCGCGTTCTCGGCCGCCGCTTCCTCGCCGAGGGCGTGGCGAGCGTTCCCGCGTAACGCACGCACGGACCGCGGGGGTCCGGAGGCTGCGGCCCCCGGACCCCCGCGGAGCCGGAAATGCCGGACGGGCTGGTTTCCTCCAGCCCGTCCGGCATTTCCGGGTTCCGGGGGTCAGGTGGCCTACCCCCGCCCCGTCCTCCACCGTTCGACCACCTCGGCCAGTGCCCGCACCGCCTTCGCGACGAGCCCGTCGTCGAACCGCACCCGCCGGCTGTGCTCCACGTGCAGGAAGGGCACCCCGACCGCATCCGCGTGGTCGCCCTGGACGTTCGTGCGGCCCTCCAGCCGGCCGCACTCCCGCTGCCACACCTCGCACACCCGCAGCCCCTCCTGCCGCAGGCCGGACGCGAGCCGCCGTGCGGAGGGCAGACCCGCGGTCCCCTTGCCGGGCGAGACGACCACGTCGTGGTCGGGCAGGCTGCCGTCGGCGAAGCCGTGCACCTGGACGGCGGGCATCCGGCGGTCGGCGAGGGCGTCGGCGACGGCGGCGAAGACCGAGTCGGAGCGGTGGGCGACGTCCGCGGCGTCCGTCTCCCCGCTCTCACCGTCGCCCACCGTGCGGTACGCGCCCGCCAGGATCAGCACGCCGCCGCGCACGTCGCGCAGCAGCCCGATGCCGAGCTGCTCGGTGCGCTGGTCGGCGGTGGGGTGGGGCACCTGCACCGACCACCGCGCGGGGCTGCGCAGGTCGACGTAGACACGGCCCCAGCCCCGGGTGGCCTCGCCGTCGACGGTGGCGTCGGCGATTTCGGCGTACTGCCCTCCGCCGGGCTGGTCGGCCAGGATCCGTACGGTGTAGCCCGCGGTGGCCAGCGTCCGCTCGGCACCGGCCCGGTCACCGTCCAGGAACAGCCGGACGCCGTCGGCGACGGCCCGCCGGTCGTGCGGGGCGGGAATCCGGTACCGACCGTCCTGATTGATGCGGTCGGTGAAGCTCGTGATCCGCCGGGCGAGGTCGACGGACGTGCCGGGGACCGGCGGCGTACCGCGGTCGCCGCCCGCGCCGCGGTCGAGCGGCCGGCTGCCCGCCGTGCCCTGCACGCCCGGCCGGGCGCAGGCCGTGGCCCCGCCGGACAACGCCAGTACCACCGCGCCGACCAGCACGGGCCTCAGGGGAGCGGCAAGGGCCGGCATGAGCTTCATGCCGGCAAAAATACCCGGCGCATCACCCTCGCCGGCACGCCCGAATCGTCCGTCTACGCTCCCGGGCGCAAAGATCGCACGCAATTGCCGGAGGGAAATGGGCGGATTGCCGCAGCAATGGATCTTGGAATAGTTTCAGTAAAGAAGCGAATTGCGATCAAGACCGCTCGACCTCTTTTGGTAATTCTTTCGATTTTCCCTAGACTTCCCACGTTTTACGCATGCGCAGTGCGGCAGACAGTTCAGCCCGGTGTCCCGGCTCGCCCCGCGCCGCCACCGAGAGGAAGACCGTTGCCCGCTCCGCGCGGCCCGCGCCGACGCAAGGCCCGCCGCCGCGCCGACATGCCCCTGCTGGGCGGCGCACGGCCGCCGATAGCGGCCCTGCTCGCGCTGCTGCTGGCGGTGGCGGGCACGACGGCGCTGCTGCTCGGCGACCGCGGCGACACGGCCGCCGACACCGCCGTCCTCACCTCGCAGCAGCACGTCGCGGAGGACGGCGCCCTGTCCCTGCGGGCGTCCCTCGACGAGAGCATCACCGACCTCGAACGCGCCGCCGCCCAGTTCAGCGGCGCCGGATCCGCCGCGCCCGACACCGTCCTGGACAGCCTCGGCAAGGTCTACAACAAGTGGCGCGGCACCGCCGTCGTCGACCCCGCGGGCGGCACGCTGCTCGCCGCGCGCGGTGAGACCATTCCCCTCGCGACCGTCCTCAAGGGCCCCGCCGGGAAGACCGGCGCCAACGGCGGCACCCCGGACGACAAGGACGGCATTCTCGGCCCGCGCCTGGTGAAGCTGCCGTCCGGCGAGACCCGGATGCTCGTCGTCACCGCGCTGCGCGGCGGCGAGGGCACCCGGCTGCTCGTCGCCTCCGGGACCCTGAACGTTCCGGGCATCTCGGCCGACGAGGACCGCTCCCTGCTGGTCGTCGACTCCGCCGGCACCGTCCTGGCCAGCGACGGCCCCTCCGTGGCCCGCAAGTCCTGGGCCCGGGAGGCCCGCAGGACCGCCGCCGCGGAGTCCGCTAAGACGCCCGGGACCGCCGGCGGCCACCCCGGCGCCAGCGGCCACCTGATGGGCGAGCGCCGCGGCGACGTACGGACGGCCGTGGGCTACGCCGCCGCCGGCCGGGCCCCCGGCGAGAGCAGTGCGGCCGGTGCCCTCGGCCTCTCGGTGATCACCTCCGTCAAGGTCACCGGCGACCCCACGGCGGTGCGCACCCAGACCTTCGGCCTGGCCGCCGCGGGCATCCTCCTCGTCCTGGCCGTGCTGGTGGTGTGGGTGCTGCTGCGCACGATCCAGCGGCCGCTGCTGCGGCTGTACCTGGAGAGCCGCAGGCTCGCGCGCGGCGACCTGGACCGGCCGGTGCGCCGCTTCAAGGGCAGGGAGGCGGCCCGGACCGGCGCCGCCCTGGAGAGCCTGCGCGGCCAGCTGCTGGGCGGCCGCCCCACCCGCGCCGGGCGGGCGCGCGGCGGCTTCGGCACCCGCTCCACGGTCGTGGTGTGCGCCCTGGTCCTGCTCGCCTGGGCGGCGCCGCTGCTGCTCTTCCTCAACCGCCCCGGCGCCAGCGTCTCCGTGCCCCGGCAGCTCGTCGACGACCAGCGCCGCCGCACCGACACCGCCTCCGACCGCGTGCGCAAGGCGCTCAACGAGGGCTGGGCGGACGTGGCCTCGGTCGCGCAGACCCTCGCCGCCGGCGCCCGTACGGACGGTGCGGCCCCGGCCGACGGCAAGGACCGGGCGACCGCCGACCGGGCCGTCCTGGAGAGGACGCTGCGCGAGCACGGCCGCTACCGCTCGGTCTACGTGATCGACGGCAAGGGAGAGGTCCTCTCCCGCGCCGGCGACTCCCCCCGCCACCCGGCCGGCACACCACCCCGCGCGGACGGCGTCGCCCAGCTCACCACCTCCGGCAAGGAACCCGCCGTCGCCGCCTACGCGGCCGTGCCCGGCGCGGGAGGCCGGGCCGTGGTCGGCGAGTACGACACACAGTTCCTGATCTCGATGGTCACCCGGCCCGGCCTCGGCCAGGTCTGGCTCGTCGACAAGGAGAACCGCATCCTCGCGGCCGACCGCAACCACGGCTTCCGGGCCTTCTCCGCCCTGCCCTCCGGCCACCTCGACGCCCTCGCGGACACCGCCCGCAAGCACGACGGGAGGACCACCGGCACCGCCACCCTGCACCGCGCGGGCGGCTCCTCCGACATCGCGGCCGCCGCGCCCTTCACCGGCGGCGGAGCGGTCCGCGACCTGGACTGGCAGGTCGTCAGCTCCCAGCCGACCTCCTGGCTGGAGCTGCCCGAGTACACCGCGCAGCGGCGCACCATGCTCGCCGGGCTGCTCGGCGTGACCGCCGCCGTGGCCTGCCTGGGCTGGCTGCACATCGTCGTCGTCCGCCCGCTGCGCGCCCTCGCCGACCGGGCCGAGGCGCTGGCCGGCGGCGACCGGAAGACCGTGCTCTTCCCCCAGCACCACGACGAGGCCGGCGCCGTCGTACGGAACCTGGAGCTGATCCGGCAGCGCCTGACGCGACCCTCCGGAAGGAACTGATCACGTGCTCTTCCTCTACACGGTCCTCGTGATCTGCTGCGCCGTCGTACTGGTCGCCGGGGTCGTCGAGCAGCGCCGTCACTTCACCAACCTGGACCTCATCCCCACCCGGGTGCTCGTCAACGGCATCCGCGGCAAGAGCTCCATCACCCGGCTGTGCGCGGGCGCGCTGCGCGGCGGCGGACTGGTCACGGTCGCCAAGACCACCGGCACCGCGGCCCGCTTCATCCACCCGGATGCCACCGAGGAGCCCGTCTACCGCAAGTTCGGCATCGCCAACGTCGTCGAGCAGATCGGCATCGTGCGGCGCGCCGCCGCCTACCGCCCGCACGCCCTGGTGATCGAGTGCATGGCCGTCATGCCGGCGCTGCAGGAGGTCAACCAGACCAAGCTGATCCGCTCCACCATCGGCGTGCTGTGCAACGTGCGCGAGGACCACCTCGCCGAGATGGGCCCGACCCTCGACGACGTGGCCCGTTCCCTGAGCCGGTCCATGCCGGTCGGCGGCATCTGCGTCACCGCCGAGCGCGACCGGCTGCACATCCTGCGCGAGGAGGCCGCCCGGCGCGACTGCCGCCTGATCGCCGTCGACCCGGAGACGGTCAGCGACGCGGAGCTGCGCGGCTTCAGCTGGTTCACCTTCAAGGAGAACGTCGCCATCGCGCTCGCCGTCGCCGAGCTGCTGGGCATCGACCGGGCGACCGCCCTGCAGGGGATGTACGACGCGCCGCCGGACCCCGGCGTGCTGTCCGTGGAGCGCTACCTCACCCCCGAGGGCATGCCCTTCCGGTTCGCCAACATCTTCGCGGCCAACGACCCGGAGTCGACGCTGATGAACGTCGAGCAGCTGCTGAGCCTCGGCGCGATCGAGCGGCCGCTGCACGTCCTGATCAACTGCCGGCCCGACCGGGTCGAGCGCAACGGCCAGATGGGCGAGCTGATCCCCCGGCTCGCCCCCGAGTCGGTCTTCCTGATCGGCCACCCGACGAAGAGCGCCGCCGATGCGATCCCCGCCGAGTGGCGCGATCGCATCGTCGACCTCGGCGGCGACCGCCGCGACGCCGCCGAGCTGGAGCGGGAGATCCTCGACCGGCTCGGCCCGGGCGCCTCGCTGATCGCCATCGGCAACATCCACGGCCAGGGCGAGCTGCTGCTGGAGCGGCTGGCGGAGCTGCCCGCGGACGAGACGCCCCCGACACAGCCGGCGCAGCCGGAGGAGCCCCCGGTGTACGTCCCCACGTACATGGACACCACAGGAGACTTCCGTTGATCCCCGCCGTCCTCACCCCGGAGATCGCCGCCATCGGGATCGCCCTGGGTCTGCTGTTCTCCCTCGTCTGCTACCTGACGACCAACCTCTCCCCCGGCGGCATGATCACCCCGGGCTGGCTGGCCCTCACCCTGGTCGAGGACCTGCAGCGGGCGGCGATGGTCGTCGGCATCACCGTGCTCACGTACCTGGGGACGCTGCTGCTGCAGCGCTACGTCATCCTCTACGGCAAGCGCCTCTTCGCGGCCGTCGTGCTGACCGGCGTGGTGCTGCAGGCGACGCTCTACGTCGTCCTCCAGCAGCAGTTCCCGCTGATGTACGCCAACCAGACCCTCGGCTTCATCGTCCCCGGCCTGATCGCCTATCAGCTGGTCCGTCAGCCGCGGGGAGCCACCCTGCTGGCCACCGGCACGGTGTCGCTCGCCAACTACGTCGTCCTGACCGCCGGCATCCTGCTCGGCTTCATGCCCACCGCCTGACCCCGCCACCACGGAGCGCAGATCCATGTCCCGGAAGCCGACGGACCGCAAGAAGCCGAGGGCCCGCAAGAGGGCCGGCGGCGCGGGCGGCCGCCGCGCGCTGCAGACGCTGGTCGTGCTCGGCCTGCTCGGCACCAGCGCCTACCTGACCGTGGAGCTGCGCGAGAAGCAGCAGGCGACGGCACCGCCGGTCGAGTCCGTGGGCGCCGGCGCCTCCGCCGGACGGGCCGTGCCGGCGGGCGAGCGCCGCTTCGAGCGGCTCTCCAACCCGGCCCGTACCGTGGTGCGCTCCGCCGACGGCGGCGTCCTGGCCACCTTCACCGACAACGCCCGCACAGCCGTGCTCACCGGCCCCAGCCGTACCTTCGCCGAGGCCAAGTACACCCCGGCGAAGGTGGTCACCGACAGCTGGGTGCGGCTGCTGCCGGAGGCGTGGAAGGAGGGCGCGGAGAAGGGCGCCTGGTTCAAGGAGTGGTTCGACAGGAGCCTGGGCAGCAAGGACCCGGACATCCTCGCCGTCTCGATGGAGTACCTGGACGGCGCGCCCGTGAAGAAGGACGCCCGGGGGCTGGCCTACGCGGGCGACGCCCAGTTCGGCCCGCTCAACCCGAGCGGCTCGGTCGCCGGCGACCTGCGCCTGGAGCAGTCGGACTTCTACGACTACCTGGGCATCCCGTACACGTTCCGCGACGGCACCGTGGAACGCCCCGAGCCGCAGCGGCTGCGCGCCATGGACTGCTCGGGCTTCGTCCGCACGGTCTTCGGCTACCGCGCCCGCTACCCGCTGCTGGGCAAGGACGCCAAGGGCGACGGGCTGCCCCGCACCGCCAACGGCATGGCCCGCCTCTCCCCCGGCGTGCCGGTGCTGGAGCTCACGGACAAGCGGCCGGCGGGCATCGACCGGCTCCAGCCGGGCGACCTCGTCTTCTTCAAGATCGACCGGCGTACCGGGGACCGCCTCGACCACGTCGGGATCTACCTGGGCCTGGACACCGACGGCAAGCCCCGCTTCGTCTCCAGCCGGGAGGAGGCCAACGGCCCCACCTTCGGCGACAAGGGCGGCACCGCCCGCCTGGACGGCAACGGCTTCTACGCGTCCGGGCTGCGCGGCGCCAAGCGGCTCTGACCGCGGGGCGCCCGCCCGGGGCGGGGCCGGCTCAGACCCGCTCCCACGCCCCCAGGGCCAGCCCGCGGGCGTCCGTGCGCTGGCGGGCGACGCGCAGGCCGCCGTCCGGGGCGATGACGGCCGCGACCACGCGGCCGGCGGCGTCGAGGGCCAGCGCGGGAGCGCCCACGCACTCCTCGCCCGTCTCGGACCAGGAGGCGTCCGCGGCGGACTCGTCCTGCGTGGCGTACGCGGCCAGGGCCGGCAGGCCCGAGGCGGAGCGCTGGGCGAGGACGGTGCACTCCTGGCCGTCCAGGGTGGTGCGCAGCACGGCGACCGGGCCGGTGCCGTCGGTGCCGAGGGAGGCCAGCGCCACGGGGGCCGGGGAGTCGGCGGCGTCGGGGGCCTCGGGGTCCGGGGCGGCGGGGTGCTGCACGTGCAGCACGCCGTCGGCGCCGGCGCGCCAGAAGTGGCTGATGCGGCCCTCGTCCGCCGGGGCGCAGGTGAAGGCGGCGGGCTGGGTCTTGGCGGCGGTGTCGGGGACCCGCTTCATGGGGCCGCCGGGCTGCTCCTGGCGCCAGCGCAGCACGCTGTCGGCGGTGGAGGCGAGGAGCTCGACGCGCCCGTCGGCGCTCACGCCCGCGGCGCCGGTGTCGAGGACGCGGCTGCCGTGCAGGTCCAGCCACGGGCCCCAGATGCCGCGCGCGTCCTGGCGGCGGCCGCTCACGCCGCGGCCGGCGTTGCGGAAGTAGATGTGCAGGCCCACGCGGTCCGCGACGGCCGTGGGGGCGCCGATCTGGTCGGCGCGCTCCCAGTCCTGGCCGTAGGGCGTGCCGATGGAGCGCCAGGTGGTCAGGGCGCGGTCCGTCTGGAACTGGGTGGCGTAGACGACGTCGGTCTCGGCCCGGCCGTCCTCGTGGGCGCGGCGGCGGACGCCGACGAGGGAGACGTATCCCTCGGCGCTGCGGGCTATCGAGAGGTACGGCTCCAGGCCGGGCACCTCGAAGCGCCGGGGTCCCGTCCACGGTCCGCCGGGGCGGGTCTCGTTCCAGCGGACGATGCCGCCCGGGGCCGCGGCGTAGGCCGTCAGCCGGCCGTCCTCGCCCCGCAGCAACCATCCGGTCGTGGTGGCCGTCCGCACTGCCATGACTCGCTGACCAGCCTCTCTGGGGCCCTGGGCCCTCCTTTGTGGGCCCTCGACAATAACACTGTGCCCGGTTCCGGATTCCGGGCGCAGTACGGCGTGCGAGGCTGTCGCCATGACGGCTGTTCTTCTTGTCGTGGATGCCGCGAATGTCGTCGGCAGCGTGCCCGACGGCTGGTGGCGCGACCGGGTGGGCGCGGCGCAGAGGCTGCGCGACGCCCTCGCCGCGTACGCGGTGGACGGGCTGCCGGCGGGGGCGCCGGGCGTACCGGCCGGGCCGCTGGAGATCGTGCTGGTGGTGGAGGGGGCGGCCCGCGGGGTGGGTGGCGTGCCGGGGGTGCGTGTCGAGGCGGCCCGGGGCAGCGGGGACGACCGGATCGTGGAGGTGGTGGCCGCCCGGGCGGCCGGGCGGCGCTGCGTGGTCGTCACGGCCGACCGGGAGCTGCGGGCACGGGTGCGGGCCCTGGGCGCCGAGGTGGCCGGTCCGCGGGCGGTGCGGCCGTAGGCCCGGGGCCTTGGGGCGGCCCCGGGCCGGTGGGTCAGATGCCGGGCGGCTCCGGGCGGCGCGGCTGCCCGGCCACCCGGCTGGAGCGGCGGCCGTAGAGGAGGTACACGACGACGCCGATGAGCATCCAGACGGCGAACCGCACCCAGGTCTCGGCGGGCAGGTTGAGCATCAGCCACAGCGAGGCGGCCACGGACAGCACGGGGACGAAGGGCACGAACGGGGTGCGGAAGGCGCGCGGCAGGTCGGGCCGGGTGCGGCGCAGGATGATGACGCCGAGCGCCACGACGACGAAGGCGAAGAGCGTGCCGATGTTGACCAGTTCGGCCAGCACGTCGATCGAGGTGAAGCCCGCGACCACGGCGACGACCACGCCGAGCAGGATCGTCGACCGGTAGGGCGTGCCGTAGCGGGGGTGGACGATGGAGAAGAAGCGCGGGAGCAGGCCGTCGCGGCTCATGGCGAAGAACACCCGGCTCTGGCCCAGCAGCAGGATCATGCAGACGGAGGTGAGGCCGACGACCGCGCCGAAGCTGATCAGCCCCGCCCAGAAGGGGTGGCCGACGACCTTGAAGGCGTCGGCGAGCGGTGCCTTCGTGGAGAGCGTGTCGTACTTCTGCATGCCGGTGACGACGATGGACACGGCCACGTAGAGCACCGTGCAGATGGCGAGCGAGCCGAGGATGCCGCGCGGGAGGTCGCGCTGGGGGTTGCGGGTCTCCTCGGCGGCGGTGGCGACGATGTCGAAGCCGATGAAGGCGAAGAAGACGACGGCGGCGGCAGAGAAAATGCCCATGATGCCGAAGTTGGAGGGGGTGAAGCCGAACATCACCTGGACGAGCGGGGCGGCGAGACCGCCCGCTTCCTCGGCTCCCTTGGCGGGCGGGATGAACGGGTGGTAGTTGGCGCCGGTGATGAAGAAGGCGCCGACGAAGATGACGATGAGGACGACGGTGACCTTCACCGCGACCACGACCGCCGTCACCCGCGAGGACAGCTTCATTCCGGCGACGAGGATGCCCGTCAGGACCAGGACCAGGGCGGCGGCGAGGATGTCGAAGCCGAAGGCGCCCTCGTGCACCCCGGACAGCTCCTTGGGCAGGTGCCAGCCGGCGTTGCCCATCAGCGACTGGATGTAGCCGGACCAGCCGACGGCCACCACCGCGCAGCCCAGTGCCAGCTCCAGGACGAGGTCCCAGCCGATGATCCAGGCGGGCAGCTCGCCGAGCGAGGCGTAGGAGAAGGTGTACGCGGACCCGGCCACCGGCACGGTGGAGGCGAACTCGGCGTAGCACAGCGCCGCGAGCCCGCAGACGATGCCGGCGAGGACGAAGGCCAGTGCCACCGAGGGGCCGGCGTTCTCCTTGGCGACCTTGCCGGTGAGGACGAAGATGCCGGTGCCGATGACGACGCCGACGCCGAAGACGGTGAGGTCGAAGGCGGAGAGGTCCTTGCGTAGCGCGTGCTCCGGCTCTTCGGTGTCCTGGATGGACTGCTCCACCGTCTTGGTCCGGAACATGCTGCTCCGGCCGCGGCCGCTCCGGACGGGATGCTCTGTGCTCATCGGCTCACCTCCACGCTGCTCGGCTCCACTCGGCCTCCCTGAACCGGTCGAGTGTGCGCGATGATCCGGGCCCTGCAGGGGCGGCGACAGCCGCCCCGTCCAGGATTCACCCGATGGAGGACAGGCGCATCCATGCCGAAGGGCCGACCGGACCACCCGGGAGGGGTGACCGGCCGGCCCTGGACGAACGGGCGTGCGCGCCGCGGTCAGTCGCGTACGGCCTCGGCGGGCTCCCCGGCCACGGCCTCCGCCGCCTCCTGGGCAGCGTCCTCGAAGCGGCCGTCCAGCTTGGCGACGAGCCCGGTGACCTGGCGGGCGATGGCGGGGGCGGTGAGCCCGATCTCGGCCATGATCTCCTTGCGGGAGGCGTGGTCGAGGAAGAGCGGCGGGATGCCGAAGTCGCGCAGCGGCAGGTCGACGCCCGCGTCGCGCAGCGCCTGCGCGACCGCCGCGCCGACGCCGCCCACGCGGCCGTTGTCCTCGACGGTGACGACGACGCGGTGCTTCGCGGCGAGGCCGGGCAGCGCCTCGTCGACGGGCTTGACCCAGCGGGGGTCGACGACGGTGGCGGAGATGCCCTGCTTGTCGAGGAGGTCGGCGACCTCCAGGCACATCGGGGCGAGCGCGCCGACGGAGACGATGAGGACGTCGGGCCGCTGCGTGCCCTCGGCGGGCTCGCGCAGGACGTCCATGCCGCCGACGCGGCCGACGGCCTCGACGGCCGGGCCGACGGTGCCCTTGGAGTAGCGCACGACGGTGGGCGCGTCCTTGACCTCGACGGCCTCGCGCAGCTGGGCGCGGACCTGGTCGGCGTCGCGCGGGGCGGCGATGCGCAGGCCGGGGACGACCTGCAGGATCGACATGTCCCACATGCCGTTGTGGGAGGCGCCGTCGTCACCGGTGACGCCCGCCCGGTCCAGGACGAAGGTCACACCGCACTTGTGCAGGGCGACGTCCATGAGGACCTGGTCGAAGGCGCGGTTGAGGAAGGTCGCGTAGACGGCGAAGACCGGGTGCAGACCGCCGGTGGCCAGGCCGGCCGCGGACGTGGCGGCGTGCTGCTCGGCGATGCCGACGTCGTAGACGCGGTCGGGGAACGCCTTGGCGAACTTGCCCAGGCCCACCGGCTGCATCATGGCCGCCGTGATGGCGACGATGTCCTGGCGCTCCTGGCCGAGCTTGACCATCTCGTCGGCGAAGACCGAGGTCCAGCTGGCGCCGCCGGAGGCGACGGGCAGGCCGGTGTCGGGGTGGATGGCGCCGATGCCGTGGAAGCGGTCGGCCTCGTTCTGCTCGGCGTGCTTGTAGCCGCGGCCCTTCTGGGTGAGGCAGTGCACGAGGACGGGGCCGCCGAAGCGCTTGGCGCGCTGGAGCGCGGACTCCAGGGCCTCGATGTCGTGGCCGTCGATGGGGCCGACGTACTTCAGGCCGAGGTCCTCGAACATGCCCTGCGGGGCGATGAAGTCCTTCAGGCCCTTCTTGGCGCCGTGCAGCGTCTCGTAGAGGGGCTTGCCGACGACCGGGGTGCGCTCCAGCAGGTCCTTGCCGCGGGCCAGGAAGCGCTCGTAGCCGTCGGTGGTGCGCAGGGTCGCCAGGTGGTTGGCGAGGCCGCCGATGGTGGGCTCGTAGGAGCGCTCGTTGTCGTTGACGACGATGACGAGCGGGCGGTCCTTGGCCACGGCGATGTTGTTGAGCGCCTCCCAGGCCATGCCGCCGGTGAGCGCGCCGTCGCCGATGACGGCGACGACGTGGTCGTCCTTGCCGAGGACCTGGTTGGCCTTGGCGAGGCCGTCGGCCCAGCCGAGGACCGTGGAGGCGTGGCTGTTCTCGATGACGTCGTGCTCGGACTCCGCCCGCGAGGGGTAGCCGGACAGGCCGCCCTTGGCGCGCAGCTTCGAGAAGTCCTGGCGGCCGGTGAGGACCTTGTGGACGTAGGACTGGTGACCCGTGTCGAAGAGGATCTTGTCCTTCGGCGAGTCGAAGACGCGGTGCAGGGCGATGGTCAGCTCGACCACGCCGAGGTTGGGCCCGAGGTGGCCGCCGGTCTTGGAGACGGCGTCGACGAGGAAGGTGCGGATCTCCGCCGCCAGCCGGTCGAGCTGCTCCGGGGTCAACCGGTCCAGGTCGCGCGGTTCCCTGATGCGGGTCAGCAGGGCCACCCGTGCCTCCTTCATCGAAGCTGTCGGCTTATAGAAGCTGCAGAAGCTTTCATAAGCTTCTAGATCCGTCGAGTCTAATCTTCCGCCCGCAGTGGCGATGAACGGGTGATGCGACCGGCATCACGCGAACGGTCCAGCGGGGACCCAAACCACCCGAAAGGGCAGGGGTGGGCCCCGGACGCACAGGTCCGGGGCCCACCCGTTCGTACGTACGAGCCCTACGCCCGTCCGGCCGTCTTCTGCGTCCGGCGGGAGACGGAGTCGATCACCACGGCGGCCAGCAGCACCGCACCGGTGATCATGTACTGGACCGCCGAGGCGATGCCCAGCAGGGCCATGCCGGAGGCGATGGACTGGATCACCAGCACGCCCAGCAGCGCCGACCAGGTCTTGCCGCGCCCGCCGAAGAGGCTGGTGCCGCCGATGACGGCCGCCGCGATGGCGTTCATCAGCAGGCTGCCGGCTCCGGAGGACTGGTTGGCGGCGTTGATCTGGGAGGCCAGGAACATGCCGCCGAGCGCCGCCATCGTGCCCGAGAGCGCGAAGACGGAGATCCGGACCGCCGCGACATTGATGCCGGCCCGGCGGGCCGCCTCGACGCTGCCGCCCAGGGCGAAGACCTTCCGCCCGTAGGACGTGCGGCGCAGCACGAAGTCCAGCGCCACGACGATCCCTATGAAGATCACCACGGCCAGCGGCAGGCCCTTGTACTCGTTGAACAGCCACGCCACCACGTAGGCGGGCACCGCCAGGGCGACCGTCCGCAGCACCAGCTCGCTCGTCGGACGGCTGGGCACGCCGGCCGCCTCGCGCCGCCTGCTCTCGCGCCAGGAGGCCAGGAAGAACCCCGTCACGGCCAGCGTGGCCAGCCCGTAGGCCGCCGCGACGTCGCTGAAGTAGTGGTTGGTCAGCCCGGCGACCAGCCCGGAGTCGTCGAGGTTGATGGTGCCGTTGGAGCCGAGCACCTGGAGCATCAGGCCGTTCCAGCCGAGCAGGCCGGCCAGGGTGACGACGAAGGCCGGCACGCCGATCCGGGCGAAGAAGAACCCGTGCAGGGCGCCGACGAGCGTGCCGGAGAGGATCGCCAGGACGAGGGCCAGCCACTCCGGCATGCCGTGGTTGACGTTGAGCACGGCGAAGGTCGCCGCGGCCAGACCGCTGACCGAGCCCACGGAGAGGTCGATCTCGCCCAGGATCAGCACGAAGACGATGCCGACCGCGATCAGGCCGGTGCCGGCGGCGGTGACGAAGAGGTTGGAGAGGTTCTCGGCACCCAGGAAGGCGGAGTCCTGCAGCTGGAAGACCAGGCCGATGACCAGCAGGCCGACGACCACGGGCAGCGAGCCCAGCTCACCGCTGCGCAGCTTGCGGCGGAACTCGCTCCAGTAGCCGGCGAAGCCCTCCTCGCGGACGAGGAGGCGGGGGTCGACGGCGGTGACCGCATCGTGGGCGGGGGCCTGGCCGTTGATTTCGGCAACCGGCTCGGGGGACGACGTGGGCAGCTCGGTGCTCATGCGCCCGCCTCCTTCTCGGGCTCGTCGGCGTGGTCGGCGCGGGCGCTCTCCGCCGCCTCGTCCGCCGTGCCGGCCGGGGCGGCCCCGGTGGCACCGGCGGCCTCCGCGGCGCGGGCGCGGCGGCGGGTGACGGCGTTGTCCGTGGCGCCCGTGATGGCGGAGATGATCTCTTCCTGGGAGGTCGTCCGCACATCGAAGGTGCCGTTGTTGCGCCCGAGGCGCAGCACGGCGACCCGGTCGGCGACGGCCTTCACGTCGGCCATGTTGTGGCTGATGAGGATGACGCCCAGGCCCCGCTCGCGCAGCCGCTCGACCAGGTCGAGGACCTGCGCGGTCTGCTCGACGCCGAGCGCGGCGGTCGGCTCGTCGAGGATGACGACCTTGGGGTCGCCGAGCAGCGAGCGGGCGATGGCGACGGTCTGCCGCTGCCCGCCGGAGAGCGAGGCGATCGGGATGCGGACGCTGGGGATGCGGATGGAGAGGGTGGAGAGCAGCTCGCGGGCGCGGCGCTCCATCTCCACCTCGTCCAGCACTCCGGCGCGCACGATCTCGCGGCCGAGGAAGAGGTTGCCGACAACGTCGAGGTTGTCGCACAGCGCGAGGTCCTGGTAAACGGTCGCGATGCCCAGTTCCTGGGCGACGTGCGGCCGGTCGACGGTGACGGGCCTGCCCTCCCACTCGACGACGCCGTCGTCGGCGGGTCCCACTCCCGCGATGGTCTTGACGAGGGTGGACTTGCCGGCGCCGTTGTCGCCGACCAGGGCGACCACCTCGCCGGGGTGGATCTCCAGCTCTACGTCGGTGAGCGCCTGGACGGCACCGAACCGCTTGGAGACTCCGCGCAACGCCAGCACGGGCGTAGCGGACACGTGAATCATCTCCTTCACCGCCTCGACGAGGCGGCAGCCTGGGGGCTTACTTCAGTCCGGCCTGGTCGCACTGCGCCTTGTACTTCTCGGTGCAGATCTCGTTCAGGGTGAAGAAGCCCTCCTTGCCGACGTACTGGCCGATGTCCGCCTTGGTCAGGGCGAAGGGCGTGACGATGACGGCGGGGATCTTCTTCTGGGTGGCGCTGTCGACGGTGGACTTGGCGACGGCGTCGGTGCCCTTGCCCTGGGCGAGGGCGACGGCCAGCCCGGCGGCGGCGTCGGCCTCGGGCTTGTACGGCTTGTAGACGCTCATGAACTGCTCGTCCGAGAGGATCCGCTGGACGGCGGAGAGCTCGGCGTCCTGGCCGGTGACCGGCGGGAGCTTGTCGAAGCCGGCGCTCTTGAGGGCGGTGATGATGCCACCGGCCATGCCGTCGTTGGCGGAGTAGACGCCGACGATCTCGTCCTTGCCCAGGGAGGAGATGGCGCCCTTCATGTTCTCGTTGGCGTTCTCCGGCTTCCACTCCTTGGTGTCGTACTCCTTGCCGACCTTGACCTTGCCGTCGAGCACGGAGTGGGCGCCGTCCTTGTACATCTTGGCGTTCGGGTCGGTGATCGCGCCGTTCATCATCACGATCTGGCCCTTGGAGGCGTTGTCGCCGAGCTCCTTGAGCAGCGACTCGCCCTGGATCTTGCCGACGCGCTCGTTGTCGACGGAGGTGTACGCCTTGACCGGGCCCTCGGCCAGGCGGTCGTAGGCGACGACGGGGATGCCCTTGTCGTTGGCCTTCTTCACCGAGCTGGCGATCGACTTCGCGTCCACCGCGTCGACGATCAGCGCGTCGACCTTCTTGGTGATCATCGTGTCGACCTGCTGCTGCTGGACCGAGGCGTCCTGCTTGGCGTTCTCGTAGAGGACGACGGCGTCCGCGCCCGCCAGTTCCTTGATCTTCTTTTCGATCAGCGGCTTGTCGAAGCGCTCGTAGCGGGCGGTCTGGTTCTCCGGCAGGAGCAGCCCGATGGTGAGCGGGCCCTTCTTGTCCTGCTTCTTCTCCCCGCCGTTGCCGGCCTCCTTGGCGCTGCCGCAGGCGGCGAGAGCGGCGGCCATCGATACGGCGGCCGTGGCAACGGCTGCACGACGCAGATGCGAGTTCATATTGCAGATACCTCCCTGACGAGGCCGCGTCGTTGCGGCCGAGGTGGCTGGAAGTCAACTCGGCCGCCAAAGAAGCGTCAAGAAGTAAATTCTTAACGAGATGGCAACGATGCCATTCGTTATCTGTTTGAACTCAAGAGGCGCGCAGGGGGCTATCGATTCAGCAGGGGCGCGTGGGCGGGCAGCGTTTCGTCGAGCAATGACGAATCGCCCATTTCACTGAGGACGAGCGCCAGGGCGCCCAGCACCTCCGCCCGGCCGCCCAGGGCGCCGGGGACGACCTCCAACTGCCGGGCGGCGCTGGGGATCGCGTACCGCGAGACCGACTCGCGGATGGGGGCGAGCACCAGCTCGCCGGAGTCCGCGAGGTCGCCGCCGAGCACGACCCGGCTGGGATTGAGCAGATTGCACAGATTGGCCACGCCACTGCCGATGTGCCGGCCGACGTCCGAAATGACCCGCCGGCAGCCCGGGTCGCCCTCCTGCGCGAGCCGCACCATGCGGGTGACGGTCAGATCCGCGCCGTGGGCCGAGTGGAGCAGCGGCAGGACGTACCGGGCGGCGGTGAACGTCTCCAGGCAGCCGCGGTTGCCGCACCGGCACACCGGCCCGGACTCGTCCAGGGTGATGTGGCCGATCTCGCCGGCAGTGCCACCCGGGCCGCGGTAGATCTCGCCGTTGATCACCAAGCCGGCGCCGACGCCGCTGGCCACCTTGATGTAGGCCAGGTCCCGGGCGCCGCGGCCGGCGCCCCAGACCAGCTCGCCGAGGGCCCCGAGGTTGGCGTCGTTGTCGACGTGCACCGGGACGTCGAGGCGGGCGGCGAGGTCGTCCCGCGGGTTGGTGCCCGCCCAGCCCGGCAGGATCGCGGTCGAGCCCAGCACGCCGGACTCCACGTCGATCGGCCCCGGCACACCGAGCCCCACCCCGACGATCTTGCGCGGGCTGATGCCCGCCGCCTTGATCAGGCTGGTGACCAGGTGCTCCGCACGGGCCAGCCCCTGGGCGGCGGAGGCGTCCACGTCCAGCGGCTCGGCCTCCTCGGCCAGCACCTGGTGGGCGAGGTTGCCGATGGCCACCCTCAGGTGGGTATGCCCGAAATCAACCCCTACGACGATGCCGGCGTCACCGGAGAGGGAGACGCTGCGGGCCCGCCGGCCCCCCGAGGAGGTGGGGGTGACCTCGACCGTTCCGCCGTCCTTGAGCTCCCGGACGATGTTGGAGACGGTGGCCGCCGACAGCCCGGTGGACCGGGCGATCTCCGCCTGCGTGAGCGACCCCGCCATGCGCACCGCGCGCACGACCCGCTCCAGGTTGGCCCGGTGCAGCGACGACTGCGACCCCGGAGTCTCCACGCCCATCCACTCCCGCCTCACCGGGGCGGCACGACCGCCGCCCCGCGGGCCGGACTGCAGCACTGGAGCCCGGCCATCCATACAACATGTGAACTCTAAGCTGAGCCGCCAGGGTTGCGTCCCGTCAAGGGCTTGACGCCGATCCCGGCCCCGGCACCGTTGCCGTACCGTGACCCACCGGCCGCGCGCGGGCTCACACCCGACCACTCATCGTACGGAGCCGCTCACCCTCCCGGACGCCGAGGGGGGACCGGATCCCGCAGGCGGGGTAGCTCGAACGGGCGAATCGGCCGGGCGGCCGGCCCGCCATCCGACCGGTCCGGGCTTGTCCGCACTCCAGCGGTTCTGCGGCATGTTCATCCGACATAACCACCGCCGGGGGTCGCTCACCGAGGTCCGCGCCCCCGTGCTTCTGCCCGATAGTTGGGGGCTTCCGCGGCAAGGACGAACGGAGACCGGAGCATGTGCGAGCACCCTCAACTGGCCACCGCCGACTGGTGGTACACACTCCGGATCCCGGCGCAGACCTGGATGATCAGCCTCGTCCGGAGCTCGCTGCGCCTGGCCCTGCAGCGGCACGGCCGGCACGACCTCGCCGACACCGCCTGCCTGCTCGCCACCGAGCTGGTGACCAACGGCGTGGTGCACGCGAAGTCCCCGGTGACGGTCTACCTCAGCTGCCGCTCCCGCACCCTGCGCGTGGACGTCCACGACACCGGCCCCCAGGCCCCGGCGCGACGCGCCGCCGGGGTCGACGACGAGTCGGGCCGGGGCCTCACCCTGATCGACAGCTGCGCCACCGCCTGGGGGGTGACCCCCGCGGCGCAGGGCCGGGGCAAGGCGGTCTGGTTCACCCTGGCGTGAGCGGGTGCCGGCCTATTTCAGGGCACCGGCCGTCAGCCCGGCCTGGACCTGCCGCTGGAAGACGATGTACGCGGCCAGGACCGGCAGCATGGCCATGACCAGCCCGGCGAAGAGCCCGGACCAGTCGCCCTTGTAGCCCTGGCTGACCGCCAGCGCGACCAGGCCCTGCGGGAGCAGCTTCTTGTCCTCGTCGCCCACGTTCAGGACCGTGGGCAGCAGGTACTGGTTCCACTGGCCGAGGAAGTTGAAGATGCCGACGCTGATCAGGCCGGGCCGGGCCATGGGCAGCATCACCTGGAAGAAGGTGCGGGTGTGCGAGGCCCCGTCGATCAGTGCGGCCTCCGCGACGGAGCTGGGCAGCGTACGGAAGAAACCGCTGAGGAAGAAGATGGTGAAGGGCAGCGAATAGGCGATGTAGACCAGGATCAGCCCGTGGTAGGTGTCGAGCAGCTGCATGTTCTTCATCACGAAGAACAGCGGCACGAGCGCGAGGATCACCGGAAAGCTCATGCCGCCGACGAAGAGGAAGTAGATGAAGCGGTTGCCGGGGAAGGTGAAGCGGGCCAGCACATAGGCCGCCATCGAGCCCAGCAGCATGGTGCCGAAGAGCGAACCGGCCACCACCACGACCGAGTTGAGGAAGTACTCGCCCATGTGCGCCTGCGACCAGGCGCGGCTCCAGGAGTCGAAGTTCAGGCTGCCGGGCAACGCCCAGGGCGAGGTGAAGATCTCCCGGTCCGTCTTGAAGGCGCTCATCACCGCCCACAGCAGCGGCAGGGTGACCATGAGGGCCCACAGCGCGAGCACGCCGTGCGAGAAGACGTTGAGGACCGTGCCCTCGCTGCCCATCCGCCCGCGCCGTGCGTCGGCGCGGGGCTCCTCGGCGGGCGGCGTCACTGCGTTGCCGTCCTCGGTGGGATCCGTCGTCACGGCCATCAGTACTCCAGTCGCTCGCGCCGGCCGAGCTTCATGACGATGCCCGCGAAGATCAGGGTGACGATGAGCAGGGCGACGCCGAGGGTGGTCGCGTATCCGGCCTGCCCGTCACGGAACGCCTTGGTGTAGAGGTAGAAGGACAGCACCTCGGTGGAGTAGTCCGGTCCGCCCGGCCCCACCGTCATGATCTGCACGACGGCGAACGAGTCGAGCGCCATGATGCCCATGTAGACCCAGCCGGTCTGGACGGTGTCCCACAGCAGCG
Organism: Streptomyces sichuanensis; assembly: GCF_020328095.1. Classification (NCBI taxonomy): domain Bacteria; kingdom Bacillati; phylum Actinomycetota; class Actinomycetes; order Kitasatosporales; family Streptomycetaceae; genus Streptomyces; species Streptomyces sichuanensis. The sequence continues at coordinate 10,189 of NZ_JAIXMK010000001.1, read as the reverse complement.
GCAGCGTGATCCGGAAGAAGGTCTGGACGCGGTTGGCGCCGTCGAGCAGGGCGGCCTCGTAGAAGTCCCGCGGGATGGAGCTCATGCCCGCCGAGAACAGCACCACGTAGAAGCCGACGTTGCTCCAGACCATCACCGCCATGACGCACCACAGCGCGAGCCCGGGGTCGCCCAGCCATTCGGGCTGCACCGAGTCCAGGCCGATCGCGCTCAGGAAGGAGTTCAGGGCGCCGCTGTTGGGGTTGTAGGCGAACTGGAACAGCAGGGCGACGATGGCGATCGAGAGCACCTGCGGGAAGAAGTAGACGATTTTGTAGAAGCCCGATCCGCGCACGCCGGCGACCGCCGCGTTCTTCCTGCGGCGGCCGCCGACGTTGAGCATGAACGCGAAGAACAGCCCGAGACCGAGCGTGACCAGCGGCAGCACGAGCAGCAGCAGGACGTTGTGTCCCACGGACTTCCAGAACACGTCGTCGTTCCAGAGCCGCCGGTAGTTCTCGGTACCGGTCACCCGGAAGTCCGGGCTCAGACCGGTCCAGTCCGTGAAGGAGTAGTAGACGGCCTGGACGAAAGGCGAGATGACGAAGATCCCGTAGATCGCCAGGGGCAGGATCAGGAAACCCGCGATGAAGCGGTACTTACCGTGCTGCATGGCCACCGCTCACTTGTGCTTGTACTTCTTGACGGAGCCGTCCTTGGCCGTTTCGTCGGCGAATCGCTGGATCTTGGCGATGGTCTCGTCGGGCGTCATCCGGCCCGCCATCATCTCGCCGATCGCCGCGACGCCGATCTTCTCCTTCTGCAGGGCGACGTACCAGTCCTGGATGCGGGGATTGACGACGTTCTTGCCGGCCTTGGCGAGCGCTTCCTGCGAAGAGGCCAGGCCCGGCGGCAGCGTGAGGCCGTCGGTGCCGCCGTTGAAGGAGGTGAGCGAGGAGACGGACTTGATGAAGTTCTGCGAGGACTTCTTGCCGAGCATGATGCGCAGCAGCTCCATGCCGCCCTGCGGGTTCTTGGCGTTCTTCGGCACGATGAACGGCTCGCCGCCGGACGCCCACAGGGTGCCGAACGGCATCTTGTCGCTCTTGTCGAGGCTCGACGGGGCGCCGACCGCCATCCGGAAGTCCTGGGGCGTGGTCTTCTTCGACTCGTTCTCCACCCAGGAGCCGTTGGGGATGAACAGCGCCTTCCCCTCGTTCCAGGCGGTCTGCGACTCGATGTGGGTCAGGCCCGGGGTGCCCTGGAGGATGTAGCCCTTCCTGTGGAGCTCGTAGTACGCCTCGAAGGCCGCCTTGACGGCCGGCGCCTTCCAGGCGTTGGGCTCCAGGTTGTCGATGTTGTTCAGCACCTCGACCCCGCCGATCTTGGCGATGAAGGGGTAGAGGCTGAACGGCAGGTAGTACGGGTGCTTTCCCGCGTAGGTCCAGCCGGCGATGCCCTCCTTCTTCGCCGCTTCGCAGACCTTGAGCATCTCGTCCCAGGTCTCGGGGTACTGGGCGTCGAGCTTCTGCAGATTGGTCTTCGAGTACCACACGCCGTAGACGGTGTAGGCGTAGTAGAGGATCCAGGTCTCGTTGCCGTCGAACTGTCCCATTTCCACGACGCCGGGCCGCAGGGTGTCGCGTACCTTCCTGGCCGGGTCGTCGTAGGAGGGCGCGTCCAGCAGGGTGTTGAGATCGGTCAGCTGCTTCTTGCCGACGAGGGTGCCCATGTCCATTTGCTTGGCACCGGAGTTGTCGATCAGGTCGGGCGGGGTGCCGCCGTTGAAGCGGGGCTGGAGCTGGGTCTGGATCTCCTGGGTGGCCGCGTGCTTGACCTGGGCGCCCGGGAACGCCTTGCGGTATTCGGCCTCGGCGTCCTTGGCGTACTGCTGGCCGAAACCGCCGTCGAAGATGACGACGTCCAGCGGGGCGCCCTCATTGACCGCGAGGGGGTTCTTGTCGGTCTTCTTTCCCTTGTCGACCTGCTTGTCGCCGTCGCCGCCGTCACCGCTCGCGCAGGCGCTCAGTGCGCTCACCGTCGGCACGGCGATCAGTCCGAGGGCGGCAGCCCGCTTGATGAGGTCGCGTCGGCTGTATGCGCGCCGGCTGAATTCGGGGGTGGATCCCATGCTCAAGTCCTCGCCTTCTCCAGGACTCAGGCGGTGTGGCGGTCTCCCCTTGCGCATTCAGCGGAAGCCGAAGGGCCCGACACCGCGGGTCAGTTGAAGCGTGGTGCTGGGTGTGCGCCGGAGTGAAGTCCCCCGCGGCGTCGCGCTTGCCGCTGCCCCCGGGTCCGAGCGGCGGAAACGGCCGCCCCGGACGCCGACAGGTATAGTCCACTCCGATCAACTGGGCAAGATCGTAAGCGCCTTCTCCCGCCAGTCTTTCCCGAGTTGAGACCTCGCCGACACCACCGGCGGACGGCCGGCCGCACGGCACCGCGCCCCCTCGGCCCGTGGCCCCCGCGGGGCGCGACACCAACCCCGAGACCCTTGACACCACTGGTGTCGCACGAGCTACTTATCACTGCGGGACTCGGGTGACAACGTTGTCGGATTCGGTGTGCTACGTGGCTTGGTGGAGGCAGCTTCGTGGAGAGGCAAGGGAAGCGACACAGACTCGGAACCGGACGGTGGCGCAGTCGCGCCCGCCGGTGCACCCGCCCCGCGGCCCTCGCCCTGGCCACCGTACTGGTGACGACGGCTCAGGTCACGCAGGGTGCTGCCGTGTCGCCCGGGCCCGGGCGGGACGGCGGCGCCGCCGCGGCCGAGCGCTTCGCCTCCTCCTTCGAGGCCGGCGAGCCGCAGCCCGATTGGCTCAACGCCGTCGAGACCGGGCCCGACGGCCGGCGGCGGTCCGCGGGCGTCGACGGCGACGACACCAGCGGCATCCCCGGAAACGTCACCGACCGGGTCACCGCCGTCCGTGCCAGCGGGGAGCACACCGAGGCGGGCGAGGTGAAGGAGAACCTGATCGACGGCGAGAGTGCGACCAAATGGCTCGACTTCGAGCGGTCCGCCTGGCTGGAATTCGAGCTGGCCCAGCCGGTCAAGGCCGTCCGCTACGCACTGACCTCGGCGAACGACGCCCCCGGCCGCGACCCCCGGGACTGGACGCTCAAGGGCTCCGACGACGGGAAGACCTGGACGGTCCTCGACACCCGGCGGGACGAGACCTTCGAAAGGCGCCTGCAGACCCGCGAGTTCGCCTTCGCGGGCACCACCGCCCACCGGCAGTACCGCCTGGAGATAACCCGCAACGGCGGCGAGCCCGTCCTCCAGCTCGCCGAGGTGCAGCTGGCCACGGGCGGCGACGGCACGCCCCCGCCCGAGGACATGCGCAGCCACGTCGACCGGGGCCCGACCGGCTCGCCCACGGCCAAGGCACGGGTGGGCTTCACGGGCACCCGTGCGCTGCGCTACGGGGGCATGCACCAGGCCACGGGGCACGGCTATTCGTACAACAAGGTCTTCAACGTGCGCACGAGGGTCACGCCGCGGACCCTGCTGTCGTACAAGGTCTTCCCGTCCATGCCGGAGCCGGACACCCGCTACCCCGCCACCCATGTCTCCCTCGACCTCGCCTTCACCGACGGCACCTACCTCAGCGAGCTCGGCGCCGTCGACCAGCACGGGGCGCGCCTGACCCCCCAGGGCCAGGCCGCGTCCAGGACGCTGTACGTCAATCAGTGGAACAACAAGGAGTCGCACATCGGCGCCGTGGCCGCCGGCAAGACCGTCGAGCGCATCCTGATCGCCTACGACGCGCCGGTCGGTCCCGCGAAGTTCCGCGGCTGGGTGGACGACATCTCGCTCGCCCCCGCTCCGCGGGAGCGGCCGCCGGCCCACCCCGCGGACTGGGCCGTCACCACCCGCGGCACCAACTCCAGCTCGAACTTCTCCCGGGGCAACACCTTCCCCGCCACCGCCGTCCCCCATGGCTTCAACTTCTGGACCCCCGTCACCAACGCCGGCTCCACGGACTGGCTCTACCAGTACGCGGCCGCCAACAACCCCGACAACCTCACCACCCTCCAGGCGTTCGGCGCGAGCCACCAGCCGAGCCCCTGGATGGGCGACCGGCAGACCTTCCAGGTGATGCCCTCGGTCGCCGCCGGCACGCCCTCGGCCTCACGCGCGGCCCGCGCCCTCCCCTTCCGGCACTCCCGCGAGACCGCCCGGCCGCACTACTACGGCGTCACCTTCGAGAACGGCCTCCAGGCCGAGATCGTGCCCACCGACCACGCGGCGATGATGCGTTTCACCTTTCCGGGTGAGAACGCCAGCGTCATCCTTGACAACGTCAAGAACCAGGGCGGTCTGACGCTCGACCCGGCCACCCGGTCCTTCACCGCCTACTCGGACGTCCGCAGCGGCCTGTCCAAGGGCGCCGGCCGCCTCTTCGTCTACGGCGTCTTCGACGCCCCCGTCACCGCCGGTGGCAGGCTCAAGGGCGACGGCACGGGCGGCGGGCCCGGCGCCGAGGGCGTGACGGGCTACCTGCGCTTCGCCCCCCGCGCGGACCGTACGGTCACGCTGCGCCTCGCGACGTCCCTCATCGGCACCGCCCAGGCGAAGGCCAACCTGGAGCAGGAGATCCCGGCGGGTGCCTCCTTCGGCCGGGTGCACGACCGCGCCCGCGCGGCCTGGGACGCCGTCCTCGGCCGGATCGAGGTCGAGGGCGCGAGCCGCGACCAGCTCACCACCCTCTACTCCAGCCTCTACCGCCTCTACCTGTACCCCAACTCCGGGCACGAGAACACCGGCACGCCCACCCGCCCGCGCCCCCGCTACGCCAGCCCCTTCTCGCCGCCCACCGGCCCCTCCACCCCGGCCAGGACCGGGGCCCGGATCGTGGACGGCGAGGTGTACGTCAACAACGGCTTCTGGGACACGTACCGCACGGCCTGGCCCGCCTACACCCTCCTGACCCCCAAGCTGGCCGGCCGGCTGGTCGACGGCTTCGTCCAGCAGTACAAGGACGGCGGCTGGATCTCCCGCTGGTCCTCCCCCGGCTACGCCGACCTGATGACCGGCACCAGCTCGGACGTCGCCTTCGCCGACGCCCACGTCAAGGGCGTCGCCTTCGACGCCGAGGCGGCGTACGAGGCCGCGCTCAAGAACGCGACCGTGGCGCCGGACGACCCCGGCACCGGCCGCAAGGGCATGGACACCTCGGTCTTCCTCGGCTACACGAGCACCCGGATCCGCGAGGGCACGTCCTGGGCCCTGGAGGGCTACCTCAACGACTTCGGGCTGGCGAGGATGGCCCGGTCCCTGTACGAGCGGACGCACAAGCCCCGCTACCGCGAGGAGGCCGCCTACCTCCTCAACCGCGCCCGCAACTACGTCAAGCTCTTCGACTCCCGGACCGGCTTCTTCCAGGGCCGGGACGAGAGCGGCAACTGGCGGCTGTCGCCGGACGCCTACGACCCCCGCGTCTGGGGCCACGACTACACCGAGACCAACGGCTGGAACTTCGCCTTCACCGCCCCCCAGGACACCCGGGGCCTGGCCAACCTCCACGGCGGCCGCACGGGCCTGGCCAAGAAGCTCGACACCTACTTCGCCACCCCCGAGACGGGACGGCCGGAGTTCGCGGGCTCCTACGGCGGCGTCATCCACGAGATGACCGAGGCGCGCGACGTGCGCATGGGCATGTACGGCCACAGCAACCAGGTCTCGCACCACATCGCCTACCTCTACGACGCCGCCGGGCAGCCCTGGAAGACGCAGGAGAAGGTCCGCGAGGTCCTCTCCCGCCTCTACCTCGGCAGCGAGATCGGCCAGGGCTACCCGGGTGACGAGGACAACGGCGAGATGTCGGCCTGGTACGTCTTCAGTGCGCTCGGGTTCTACCCGCTGGTGATGGGCCAGGGCGAGTACGCCGTCGGCTCCCCCCTCTTCACCAGGGCCACCGTCCACCTCGAAGGCGGCCGCGACCTGGTGATCAGAGCCCCGCGCAACAGCGCCCGCAACGTCTACGTCCAGTCCGTCCGCGTCAACGGCCGCGCCTGGACCTCCACGGCCCTCCCGCACTCCCTGCTGTCCAGGGGCGGCACGCTGGAGTTCGCCATGGGCCCGGCCCCGTCGACGTGGGGCACGGACGAGAAGGCCGCCCCCACGTCCATCACCCGCGACGACAAGGTCCCCTCCCCCCTGTCGGACGTGACGACCCCCGGCGACTCGGCCCTGACGGACAACACCTCGGCCACGGACGCGCCCCTGACGACGGCCGAGCTGGCGACGCCCCACGAGGCCCGGGTGACGACGTACACCCTCACCTCCTCGGACCACACCACGGCCCCCTCCGCCTGGACCCTCCAGGGCTCCCGGGACGGCACCCACTGGACGGACGTGGACCACCGTTCGGGCGAGTCCTTCACCTGGAACCACCAGACCCGCCCCTTCGAGGTGAGGGCGGCGGGAACGTACACGCACTACCGGCTGGTGGCGGAGGGAGCGGACAGACGGCTGGCGGAGGTGGAACTGCTGGCGTGACCGGACGCCCATGAAGAAGCCCCACCGGGAGTCTCCCGGTGGGGCTTCTCGTCGCTACGGCAGGTGGTGCCAGAAGTGACCGCACTGCCCGCGGCACTCCGTCTCTCTGCGCCGGGTGTCGGCGAGCGAGAAGAGGGCGACGAGAAGACGGAAGGCGTTCACGTGCTCGTCGGCAGGCAGGCCGGCGATCTTCGCCACGCGTTCCATCAGGGGCGCGCGCTGCACCATCACGGCCGGGTTGGCTGTCGGCTTCAGGCCGGAACGGGCCACACTGGCACGGGCCTCCTCCGCCGTGGGATGTGCCTGGGAGATGCAGAGGACCACCTCCCGCAGCACGGCCTCCCGCTCGCCCTCGGGCAGCCCGGCGAACCAGGCCACTCCGTCGTCCATCCCGCGTATGCCCTGCGCGAGTTCGTTGATGATGCGTTCCGGCTCTCTCACGTGGTCCACCCCGGCCCGGTTCCTCATGGTGACGTTCACACACAGCCGTGCGGCCCGCCGGAAGGACCGGCGGGCCGCACGGAGGACAGGAGCGGACAGGCTAGGACGCCGCCGCTCCGGTCCAGTCGTTCATCGTGCTCAGGGCGTCCAGGAGATCCGCCTCGGACCGGAGGTCCCGGTGCTCCGGCGTGATCTCACCTGCCGGCACGTCGACGAAGGTGATCTCGGCGTTCCCGTCGGCCCAGACCATGATTTCGGCGATGCGCGTGTCGGCGTCCAGTTCCAGCTGGACGGCCCCCGTGCCTTCGGGCCACTCCGTGACCGTCAGCACGACACCGGCGCTGCCGAAGCCCGGGGCCTTCTCGGCGGCCCAGGACCTCACGTGCTGCAGCAGATCCGGCTCGTTCAGCACGACGGACCGGCCTCAAGGGAGATGTTCAGCGCAGCCGGCAGCTCGGGAATGGGGCGGCCGAGCTTCGCCGCGTACCGGGCGTCGTTCGAGTTGGCACTGGCCATCTTGAAGTCGGTCGGCCGGCCTCCCGGGTAGAGCGAGGACTTCGGGACGTCGAACTCCACGTAGACCGAGCCCTTGTAGGTCGGCTTGTAGGTGTTCTTGTCCGGCGGGTGCACCACGTAGGTGCGGCCGCCGGCGCCCTCCTGGACCATGCCGGTGGACACCATCTTGTCGTGCTCGTTCTGGCTCATCCAGCGCCCGACCCTTACCAGCTCGTCCTCGCCGCCCGTGTTGTGAACGAGGACGTTCACCGGGCCGACGCCCACATAGTACGTGTGGAGCGCACTGACGGAGAGGTTGAAGACCTGCAGGTTCTCGGTGCGGGCGCTGGTCGCCGTGACCTTGACCCAGGTACCGGCCGAGGTGCGCAGGAGCGCGCCCGGCTTGAGCTCGCCGGCCTTCACCCATGCCTGGGGGTTGGCCGTCCAGAACGGGTGACCCTCGGTCGCCGTGATCGTGTGGGTGGCACCGCCCTTGTCGCCGTCGGTGTCGACGGTGAGCGTGACGAGGTGCTTCTCGCCCTTGCCGGCGATGACCTTGTCGACGGGGCGGCCCTCGGTCGTGCCCGTGGCCGGGTCGGAGGCCAGGACCTTGTCACCGGTCCTGACGTTCTGGATGGCCTTGGTGGTCCCGTCGGCCATCACGACCGGGGTGTCCGCGGTGAAGCTGTTGCCGGGCAGGGCGCTCTGCGGGGCCGCGAGGCCCCGGGCTGCGAGACCCCTCGGTGCGGCGAGACCCTTGGGGAGGATCTTGCACGCCTTGCCGGCGCGGGTGCGGCCCAGCCCACCGGCGGCACGCTTGTAGATCGCTTCGAGGAGCTCGGCCCCCTTGGCGCCGTCCTTGCCGAGCTTCGCCGCAGTGGCGCCCGCACCGGCGACCGGCACCATGGCCAGGCAGGACATTCCGGCGTTGAGGTAGTCCTTCTCGGCCCCGTACCAGATGCAGTTGGCACCGTTGGCCAGCTGGCTCACGATGGGGATCTGGGTGCCGCCGACGACGTCGAGCAGGAAGTGACCGAAGTCGCCCCATGCCTTCTTCTTCGCCTCGCGGGCCGCTTCCTCCTGCTTCTTGATCTCCTCGCGCTGCTTGCGGGCCTCCTCGGCCCGTCGCTCGATCTCCTTCTGGAGCTTGGCGGCGGCGTCCGCGTAGGCGTCCTTCGCGGCCTTGTCGGCGGCGGCGGAGTCCTTGCCGGCCGCCGTGGCCGAGGCGCGGGCCTCGGTCGCCGCGGCGTAGGCGGCGTCGGCGGACGAGCGGGCGGAGGCTTCCGACGCGCTGGCGTAGGCGGCGGACCTGTCCGCATCGGCGGCGGAACGGTCGGCGGCCGCCGCGGCGTTGCGGGCGGTCTTGGCGGACTTGGCGGCGTCGGCCGCCGACGCCTCCGCCTGCTTGGCCGAGTTCAGCGCGTCGTCCGCGTAGCCCTTGGCCTTCTTCGCCGATTCCTCGGCTTCCTTGGCGTAGCCGCGGGCCTGCTCGGCCGCCTTGTTGGCGATGGCCGCGACCCGTGCGGCCTCGGCCGCGTTCTTCTGCGCGTTCGCCGAGACGATGGACGCCTCGGAGATGATGCTCTTCACCTGCGCGACGTGGGAGGCGGTCAGCTGGTCCTTGCGGGCCGCGATGTACTGCCCGGTCTGGATGAAGCCGTGCAGCACCTGCGGCGGCCCTTCGAGGGCGACCTGTGCGGCGGCCTTGACCTCGGCACCACCGGCGGTGAACAGCTGCACGGCGCGTACGCGCTCGTCCGATTCACGGGCGGTGTACTGGCCCTCGTTGAGGAACTCCAGCAGCTTCTCCGGCGAACCGTCCTTCAGCGCGGCCTGAGCCGCCTGCTGGACACCGCGCGCGGTGTCGTTGGCGACCTGGACCACGCGCACGCGGTAGTCGTTGACCGCGGCCTGGTGCTGGCCGGTGCGCAGGAAGTCACCGATCTTCGCGGCATCGCCCTTGAGGGCCTCGGTCGCCGCCTTGCGCACCGGCTCCGAGTCGGCCTCGTCCGCCAGTCGCTCGACGCGGGCGCGCTCGTCCTGCTGAGCGGCTTCCTTCCAGCCCGTCATCACGTAGTCGCGGGCGGCCTCGTCCGTGCTCGCCAGCGCGACCGCGGCGGCCGACTGGCTCCAGGGGCCACGTGACTTCATGGCCATGAGCGCCACCCGGCGCGCCTTGACGGCCACGTCCTTGACGTCCGCGCCCGGCTTCGCGGCCTCGGCCGCCAGACGGTTCTGCTCGTCGTCGAGGTCCTTGGCCTCCTTGGCGGTGCGGGCGGCCTTGGCCTTCCGCTCCTCCTCGGCCTGCTTGAGGTCCTTGGCCTGCTCGATCGCCGCTGCGGTACGGGCCTTCAGTTCCTCGGCCTCGATGCCGCGGGCGATCTCCTGGACGTCCTCGGCCTTCTTCACCGCGGCGGACGCGGCGTTCGCCGCCTCCTTCGCCTTGCCGGCGTGGGCGTTGGACTCGCTCGCCGCCTTCGTGGCGTCACCGGCGTGCTTCGCGGCCAGTTCGGCCTGGTCGGCCGCCTTGTCGGCGTGGTCGGCAGCGGAGTTGGCCGCGTCGCGCGCCTCGTACGCCGCGTTCGCTGCCTGCTTGGCCAGCGACTGTGCCGCGCCGGCGGCGCGGTTGGCCTCGCGTGCGTGGCGGTGTGCCGCTGCGGCCGCCGAGCGTGCGCGGGCCGACTGGACGCCCGCGGCGGCGGCGAAGCCACCGGCCTCGTCCGCGGCGGAAGCCGCCGCGTCCGCGTTCTCGCCGGCGTTGGCGGCCGCGGC